>JBJYWW010000207.1:0-7825 GCA_046259645.1 Anaerolineae bacterium | reverse complement strand
GCTCATCAGTGTCGGGAGCGAAGTAGTAGCGGCTGGGATCCGTCGCGACGGCGGCCAGCAGGTCGCCGTCGACGTCCTCGCCCAGCCCTATCGCGAACACCGTGACGCCGGCTGCGCGCGCCGTACCCGACTCCGCGCGCAGCTGCGCTGCTGTGCCCTCGTCCGGGCGCCCATCGGTCAGCAGGACGACGACCGGGACCGCGTCGCTCCTCGACCGCGGACTGCGCAGCTCGTCGAGCGCCGCGCCGAGCCCGAGATCGATGCGCGTGCCTGTCGACGTGCTCACACCCGCCAGGGCAACCAGCACCGTTGCCCGACTGCCCGTCAGACCAGCCGCCAGGCGCGCCTCGCCATCGAACTCGACCAACCCGGCGTGATCGCGCGGCATGTCCAGCAGCCCGACGAAGGCCCCGGCCGAGTCGACCGCGGCGGCGATCTTGTCCCCGTCCATCGACGACGAAGTGTCGATGGAGAGCACGATGTCGGCCTTCGGCCTGATCCCCGGCACGCAGTGGTGGCGCGACACCAGAGGGAGCAGGGCGACACGCCTCGCGCCCGACGTCGGCGTCGGCGACGTTGCCGGGGACGGCGGCGGAGTGCTCGTGGCGGAGGCCGTCGGCGTGCTGGCGGCCGCCGCTGGCGTGTCGGATGGGATCGGTCCGTCGGGGGTTGGTGTAGGCTCGCAGGACGATCTCCACTCCAGCGCCACGGGCATGAGTCTGTATAGCGCCCCGTCGCCCCACGCTTCGAGGTCCAGGTCGTACGTCCCGTCGGGTGTCCCCGGTGGCGCCTCGATTGACACGCCGAACGACCTAGTGGCGCCCTGCTCCGGCACGTCGATGCCGCGATGCGCGCCCGGAGCGAACGCAACCCAGCCCGACACGCCTGTCGGTGCGGCCCGAGCCTCGAGCAGCTCCACGTTGCTCACGGTCCTCGCGACCAACGCCGCGAGCACCTCCGGCATCTCACCCGGCTCGTGCAGGTCGATCGCCCGGCCCCGCACGCCGGCACTGCCGAGCCATGTGTCCCAGTATCTCATCAGGAGCCCGACCTGCCCGGACAGCGCATCCGGCGCGGCGCCGCTCACGCCGACCAGCACGGTCACATCCTCGGCCGCCAGGCGGCGGAGGACGTCGGACCAGTCCAGGTCGTCCTCCGTGAAGGGCGCCCAGTCGGGACCGCTGTCGCGCCAGCGCGCCGGTTGGCCGGGAGCCCAAACGCCCGGCACGGGGGGGTCGCTGATCCCCTCGTTCAGATCGTCGTCACGTGGCACCGAGTCCCCGAGGATCACCAGGATCCGTCTTGCCCCAGCACGCCAGCCGGCTCGCGGATGGTCCAGCGCACCGACGATCGCCCCCGCGTAGGCCTCGGGCGCGTCGCCGCCGCCGGCCGGGAGCAGCTCGGTAACCGCGGTCGCCAGCGAGTCGAAGTCCGTGTCCAGCGGGCCTCGCAGGTGCCACGGCCAGTCGGTCGCCATTCCCGCCTCGCCGTAGGGGTAGTCACGCACGTCCACCAGCCCGATGGCCACGTCATCGCCCGCCTCGGCCAGCGCGGCGGTCAGGTCGGTCGTGCGCGCCTGCGCCGTCGAGACCACGGCCTCCATGCTGCCTGTGGTGTCCACGAGCAGCATGACGTCCGCGAGGGGCGGACGGGGCCCGAGATCAACCAGCATGTCGAGCGTCGCCGGCTGTCCGGGGCACGCCGCAACCCGAATGCGCTCCGGTGGCCCCGTGGTGGCCATCCCGTCGGCGCCGGCCGTCGGCGTGGCGCCCGAGCCGGACGCGGGTCGGAACACGACTATGCGCCGGTTCCCACGGTCCACCACGAGCACGCGCCCGTCGGCCGCGACCGCCAGGTCGGACGCCATCTGCAGCTGTCCGACGCCTCGCCCGGGGGCGCCGAACCTGGACAGAGGAATGCCGCCCGCGTCGAGCACGAGCACCTGGTCCGAGTCCAGCAGCGCGAACGTGTGGCCGCTGGAGTCGACGTCGACGGCCACCGGCCGCGCCGGTAGCGACCATCGCCGGAGCGGGTTGCCGTACGCGTCGAGCACCTGGATGCGCTTGTTGCCGAAGTCGGCCACATAGAGCGTCTCACCGGGTCCGACCGCGACGTCCCTGGGGGCGAGATATGCGCCGGGGCTAGTGCCCGTCGTGCCCAGCCTGAGCCTCAGCGCGCCGCTCACGCCATCGTAGCCGACGACCCGCCCGTTGGCGAGGTCGGTGCCGAACAGCCCGTCTGCGCCGGCCGCCAGGCCGCGCGCCGCCGGTCCGAGCTCGGGGTGCCCATCGCCGGCTGGCGCGTGCCACAGCTGCTGCCCAGCCGGATCGAGCCCCACGAGTAGCTTGTCTGTGGACACCACGAGCTCGCCGGCGCGCGTTACGGCGACGGCGACCGGTCGCAGCTCGACCGATGGCTCGCCGCCACGCACGACGTACCGGCCCGACACGGTGCCGTCCGGCTCGCGCCGCACGAGGCTCGCGAAGTCTCCCGTCGCTCGTCGCGGCGCGTTCAACGTGTAGCTCACACCGCTCGAGCGCACCGCGATCGCGATGGGCTCGGCGTCGGGATCGTCCACCGCCCAAGTGTCGTCGAGCTCGTAGGCTCCTGCCTGCGCCGTGGACGCGGCTCCGCCGGCGGCGCCGACGAGAACTGCCCCCGCGACCGCCAGGGCAGCCGGCAGGGCCATACCGAGCCTGGTCCGGACCAGCGACCTCATCTCGCGGACACGTCCGCCTACTCGCACGGCAGCCGCGCGGCGATGCGCTCGTACATGTCGGCGAGGTCCGACGGCGTCGGCGCGTAGTAGTAGTGCGCTGCCGAGTCGGCTAGCCAGCGCAGCAGGGTCGCGTCAGCATCGTCGCCCAAGCCGATCACGTACAGCTCCGCGCCGTACGTTCGCAGCAGGTCGGCCTGCTCGATGGCGCCCGTGGCGTAGCCCTCCGTCGGGCGCCCGTCGGACAGCAAGATCGCCACCCGCCCGGCGCCCTCGCGTCCGTGGCGATAGAACTCCGCCACGGCTGCGTAGAGACCGAGATCGATGCGCGTGCCCTCGTGTGTCGGGAGGCCGCGGATTCGATCAGCGATGTCCCGGTGGTCGCTCGAGAGCGGCACGGTCGTCGCCTCGTCGTCGAACGTCACCAGCCCAACGCGGTCTCGCTCCGGGTTGAGCAGCGCCACGAAGCCACGCGCGGCCTCCTCCGCCGCCGCCAGCTTGTCGCCCGCCATCGACGACGACGTGTCTACGACCAGCACGATGTCGGCCGGTTGCCGGCGATCCTCCGGGCACTGGCGCTCGCGCGCGGCGTAGGGCAGGAAGAGCCGGGAAGCGTGCGACGGACGCGGCGTCGGCGAGGCCGATGCCGTGGGCGTCGGCGACGGCGTCGTGGAGCCAGGCGTGGGCGGCTCGACCACCATGACCTCCGGCACGGGGAACTCGTACGAGTACCGGTTGCCTCCGGCCGTGTAGTACGCCGTCGCCACCTGGTTGGTCGGAACGAGGCCCAGGCGCGTGGGCGTGACTCGCAGGGAGAGCGGCCGGATCCCCCCAGCCGGGAACGCGCCGATGTTCCAGACCACCCGGCCACCGTCCTCCGCCGGCAACGGGCTGGCCGAGCCGGGCACGTAGTCGACGTCGACGCCGAGCACGTCCACGACCTGAACGTCGGTCGCCACGACTGCCCCGAGCGACTGCGACAGGAGCAGGTAGATCGGCTCCAGGTCGGCGGCGCTCGGCGCGAAGAAGTACCGTTCGGTATCGCCCGCCAGCGCGGTGAGCAGGTCGGCGTCCACGTTGGCCCCGAGGCCGATCGTGTACACCACGATGCCGCGCGCCCGCGCCCGACCGGCGTGCCGCACGGACTCCACGTACGCCTGCGCCTGGCCCGACGGCTCGCCGTCAGTGAGCACCAGCATCACACCCAAGGCGTCGGGCCGCCCGCTGACCTCCAGGTGCCTGAGCGCGCGCTCCACCGCCGCGCCGATGTCCGTGGCGCCGTGCGCCTGCACCTCGTCGATCGCGCGGTGCACGCTCTGCGAATCGGACGTCAGCGGCTGATCGAGCGAGACGATGTCGGAGAACGACACCAGCGCGACCCTGTGCCGCGCGAGGTCGAGGCCATCGACGAACGCGGCGGCTGCGCTCTTGGCGTCTCGCAGCTTGTCGCCGGCCATTGAGTTGGAGCGGTCGATCACCAGCACGATGTCCGCTGTCGGCTCGCTGCCCGGCGGGCAGGCGATGTCGAGCGTTAGCTGCACGGTCACCTCGTCGCCGAGCGGCACCACGCCGGGCGAGGCGGTCTTGTCGCCGGTGACGGTGCACGGTGACTCGGGGAGGACCTCCGGTGTCGGCGTCGCGGCCGTGGCCGCGCGCGGCTCGTACACGAACACCGAGTGAGTCTCGTCGTCGAGGGCGTAGAGACGGCCGTCCGGTCCGGCGGCGATGTCGCGCACCGAGGCCGTTGCCGCGCCCGGTGCCGGAGCGGCGCTCCACGCCGCCTCGAGTGCGCCCGTAGCGCCGTCGTACGCGGCGATCCGCCCATCGAACAGCAGCGCGAAGACCGTCCCGTCCGGTGCGACATCCACGCGTTCCGCGCCGCCACCGTCGGAGACGGGCCACGTCTGGACGGGCATGGCTGATCCGTCGAACACCTCGATCCGCCCGGAGTCCCCGCCTGCAACGTAGAGGCGGCCGTCCGGCCCGAGAGACACGTCGAGCGGCCAGGCGTACGGTGGGCTGGCCGTGCCCAGCCTGCCGACCAGCGGCTCGCCGCCCACGTCGGGGTGCAGCACGCCGATCGAGCGCGTGAGGGCCATGGTCGCGTACAGCCGGTCGCTCGACGCGGCCAGCCCGAGGCCGCTGTAGCACTCGCATACGTGATCCCACGCCGTGGAGCCGTCCGCCCTGACGCGCCGGAGCCGGGTCGGTCCAGCGATTGGGGCGCTCACCACATAGACGTCACCGCCAGGACCGACCGCAATCTCGTCGCCGGACGCGTCGTCGAAGCGGCCCGCCGGCGCGCCGGCCCCCGTGAAGCGGCGCGTGACACGCAGCGGTCCCTCGAGCACGAACAGCGAGCCGCCGTCATCGACGGCGATCGCCACCGGCTGGTGGAAGCCCAGGTGATCCAGCGGATCGACGAGCGTCGACGCCACCAGAGCGCCGCCCGCCTCGTACTGCCGCAGGCCGTGCAGGTTGTCCCTGCCCCCGCTGCCCGTCGTCACGGCCAGGCGGCCGTCCTCGCCGACAGCGAGTCCTACGCCGGGGGCGAAGTCGTCCCCCATGTCGCTGGCGGCCATGGTCCGCAGGATCGCTCCCGCGCCCGAAAGCTCGCTGATCTGATCAGCGGAGTGAAGGGCGAAGATGTCCCCCGTGGTCGGGTCCGAGCCGACGCCGATGACGCCCGGCAGGTCGGGTAGGTCGTCGAGGTAGCCGCCGGTCGCGTCGAGGACCTGAACGCGGTTGTTCAGCGTGTCGGCGACGAGCACCCGTCCGTCGGAGTGGACCGCGATGTCCTCGGGGGAGCGGTACTCGCGCGCACCACCGCCGATGCGGCCCCAGCCGTCGAGCCAGCTCCCGTCGGACGCGAAGCGCTCGATGCGGCCCCACGGCAGGCGGCTGACCACGTACACGTCGCCGCTCGCCGCGGACACCGCCACCGCATGAGGAGCGAACGCCTGGTCAGGCCCGGCGACGCGCCAGTTCGCCACCGCCGCGCCGCTCATCGTGAATATCGCGAGCCGCCGATTGCCCTCGTCCGCCACGTAGATCCGGTCGCGCGCGGCATCGACCGCCACGTCGGACGGTGCCGTGAGCTCGCCGTCGCCGTCGCCGCTCGAGCCGATGGAGCGAACGATCGCCCCTAGGGCGTTGACCACGACGATGCGGTCGTGCCCCTTGTCGGCAACGTAGAACAGCCCGCCGGGTGCGGGGGCCACGCCGCGCGGCTCGAGCATCCCGCCGGCGTCGTAGGACGGCTCGCGCACGTCTGTCCTGACCCACTCGCGGGGCGTGCCGGGCGCCTGCCGCACGGCCGCGCCGGAGACCGACCCGCTGCCCGCGGCGTGCGCCGTCGCCGTGACTATCATCGCCCCGGCGAGCACCGCCGCGGCTGCGCGACGGTAGATTGCGCTAGTCAAGTCAGACGGCGACGCTGGCGCCACCGGGCGTCCCGCCGGGCGGCCCTGAGCCGGGGTTGGCGAAGCAGCGCGGGACGAGAGCAGATTCAGGTGATGATGCATGTCGTGTTGACGCAGGATGAGTCGTCGCATGGCCCCACCAAGGCATGAAGGCAGAGCGGCCGCCAGCGCGACCGCCGCGCGTTCCCCGTGAGATACAGACGTTCGAGACGGCGCGTAGGTTATCCCGGGATCCGACTCGCCGGACCCGCGGTCACAGCCGGGGCCCGTCGCGAGTCGGCGCCTTCACGCCCCGGGTCGCCAGGCGAAGCGCGACTGCCGCTCCGACTGCGTCAATGAGCACGTCGGTCGCGCGCCCGGTGCGGCCGACCACCCATGTTTGGTGCCACTCGTCCGTCACCGCGTACGCGATCGTCAGCACGAAGGCCCACGGCGCGGCTCGCCCCACGCCGGCTGCGGTCAGGGCCCGCCACCACAGCCAGGCGAGGACAGCGTAGCCAGTCGCGTGCATGGCCTTCTTGAACACCAGGTCCAGTATGCCGTTCTGCACGCCAGGGATGTCGGATCTGTCCGAGAGCACGTAGATGAGCACCATCCACGCCGCCAGGGGCAGCCAGTAGCGCAGCGCTTTGGTCACGCGCGGTACGCGGCCTCGAGGTCGACGACGCGGCTCGGCCACGAGTACGAGACCGCGATTCGCTCGCGCGCCGCGTCGCTCACTGCATTCCTCAGCCGCGGATCGGCGAGCAGGCCGACCACCGCCGCGGCAAACGAGTCGACGTCCCCAGGCGGCACGAGAAGGCCCGACACCCTGTTCTCGATCACCTCGGCCACCTCGCCGACCGCCTCGCCGACCACCGGAACGCCGGCCGCCAGCAGATCGAGCAGCTTCATCGGCGACCGGGTGCGGTTGACGAGCGTGTCGTCGACCGGGAAGAGCGCCACGTCGGCGTTCGCCATCACGGCCGGCGCGGACGCCTCGTCAAGCCATCCCACGACGTCCACTGCGTCGGAAAGCCCCATCCGCACGGCCAAGTCGGCGAAGGCCTTCTCCTCGCCGAACAGCCCCTTGCCCGCGACCACCAGCCGTGCGTCCGGCACCTGCCTGCGCACCCGCTCGAGCACCTCGAGCGGGCGCGGGAGCGAGAACTCGAAGAACCGCGTGTAAAGCAGCAGGCTCGGCGGCCCGCTCGCCTCAGTCCCCTGGGCTGGCGTGGCGCGCGCCGCGGCTGCGTCGTCCCGCCACACCGCGTTCGGCAGGTACGTGACTCGGCGGGCGGGCACACCGAGCGACAGCGCCAGCGTCTCCAGCCCGCGGCTCGCGACCGTCACCGCATCGGCGTGCCGCAGCCCCCAGCGCTCCTGCCGCTCGAACAGCCAGCGCTGCGGCGCGCTGTATGGCTCGAGCTCGTTCCAGCCGCCGCGGCCCTCCCAGTCGTCGGTGTCCATCACCAGCCGGAAGCGCCCGCCAGCGCGCTGGCGCATCCTGAGCAGCGCCGCCGCCAGACCGCCGTACGCCTTCGGCTTGAAGACGTGCACCACGTCCGGTCGAGCCGCCAGCGCGGCGGCGGTCATTCGCGACGCGACCAAACCATGGCCGAGCACGGGCGCTCCGAGGCCCTGCAGCGACACGTAAGTGAGTCGCACGCCCGACGCCTCGTCGAGCCACGATCGGTCGGCGACCTCG
>JBJYWW010000206.1:0-2454 GCA_046259645.1 Anaerolineae bacterium | reverse complement strand
CGCGGTAGGCGTCGGGCTGGGCTCGGTCGGCTCGGGAGAGCGCGTCGGCGTGGCGCTGGCGGGCCTGGCGGTTCGGGTCGGCGTGGCGGTCCTCTCCGGCTCAGCAGTGGCCGTGGGCGGATCGCCGACCCACATCGTGCCCTCCATGCCGTTGTGCCTGTCGTTGCCCACCGAGGAGTAGTAGACGTATCCACCTAGGGTCGCGGGTGCCGTGAAGTCCACGGAGTCCGTCTGCAAGAAGCCTGTCAGGACTCGAGTGCGGACCGAGTTGCCCCCGCCGAGCTCAAGCACGAGGTCGTGGTCGCCGCCGAAGTAGTCCAGGTTCTGGAGCTCGACCGTGATCTCCTCGCCCGGATCGACCTGGAACCAGTCGCGGCTGAAAGTGTTGTCGGCCTGAGCTGCGATGGCTACCAGCCGCTGCTCTCCGAGTGGCTCGTCAGCCGATTGGTCAATGGTGCTCTGCCGCGCCACGGCCGCGTCAGCTTGCATAGCTGCCGGTGCGCGTGAGGCACCGGACATCGCGACAGGGGCGTCAGCTCGCACTGTGTCAGGCGCGATCGAGGCGCCGCGGGCCGCGACGGCGACGGCGAAGGCGGTCGCGACAGCTGCCGCCGCGACGAGGACTGGCTTGAGGTTGGTGGCTGCCATCGATGACTCCTGTCAGCTGTCCCGGACCTCGAGGTGGTCCAGGAGCGCCGCGAGACCCAGCTCATAGGCGGCTGCGCCGAATCCGTATACGCCGCCTACGCACGCCGGTGCGATCAAGTCCAGGTGTCGGAATGGCTCGCGAGCGTAGATGTTGCTCAGGTGCACGACAACGGCCGGCGGGCCGGCCGCGACGGCGTCGTGCAGCGACACCGATGAGTGCGTCAGGCCGCCCGGGTTGATTACGAGGCCGTCGAAACGCCCCAGCGAGGCCTGGACGAGGTCAACGAGCTTGCCCTCGTGGTTCGACTGCGCGCTCTCGAGCTCGGCGCCGCGTGCAGCGGCCAGCTCGTGGAGGCGCAGGTCGATCTCGTCGAGCCCGAGCGACCCGTAGACCTCCGGCTCGCGCAGGCCGAGCAGGTTCAAGTTGGGCCCGTGAAGCACCAGTATTCGCATGCGAGGTCCTCCCGGCACGGAGCTCCGCGCCCGACGCGAGCGGGGGCTGGCCCGCAGGCTCGGCGCACCGCTCCCGCCGACTTCTCCGCGCGTGCGGCGAAGCCGCGCTCAATCATACGGGGCCATCGCCGCTCTCAAGTCGGCCACGACGGCCGTCACAGCGGTCATCGGCACGGCGTCCACCATCGTCACCTGTCCGACCGCCGTCGGAACCGCGAAGCGCAGCCTGCCGTCGGCGCGCTTCTTGTCGGTCTGCATGGCCGCGACCACGTCCTCCGGAGACGGTCCGCTGTATCTCACCGGCAGCCCCAGGATCATGAGCAGCCGCTCAAGGCGGCGGCCCAGCTCAGGTTCGGCCAGGCCGAGCCGCGTCGCCAGGCGTGATGCCGCCACCAGGCCGATCGCGACTGCCGGGCCATGCGCGAGTCGATGGCCAGTCGCGATCTCCAGGGCGTGACCGAAAGTGTGCCCGAGGTTCAGGACCGCCCGCACGCCCTCCTCCTCGGGGTCCTGGCTCACGATGCGCGCCTTTACGGTCGCCGCCCTGCTGACGATCTCCGCCCACGACCCAGCATCGTCGCGGCCCGGGGCGCCGCGCTCGAGGGTCGAGAGCAGCTCCGGGTCACCGATCACGGCGGCCTTGACGACCTCGGCCAGACCGGCGGCGATCTCCGATCGCGGCAGCGAGCGCAGCACCCGCGTGTCGGCGAGCACGAGCTCCGGGTGCTTGAACGCACCGACGAGGTTCTTGCCGCCGGGCAAGTTGACGCCGGTCTTGCCGCCGATGGACGAGTCCACCATGGCCAGCAGTGTGGTGGGCACTTGCACCAGCGGAACTCCCCGCATGAACGTGGCGGCGGCGAACCCCGCCACGTCGCCGACCACGCCGCCGCCCAGCGCGAGCACGGTGCTGGCACGTTCGGTGCCGGCCGCGAGAAGCGCGTCGTATACGTCGGCCAGCGTGGCAGGCGACTTGGAGCGCTCGCCGCCCCGAATCTCGAGTCGCGCGGTCCTGGCGCCCGCCTCCGACGCGGCGCGCGCGACCTGCGCGCCATACAGCGCGTTCACGCTCTCGTCGGCCACCACGACGACGTGACGGGCGAGATCACGCGCTGCCAACAGCGCGCCGATCGCGTCCAAGGCGCCGGCACCGACCACCACCCCGTAGCCGCCGCGCGGCGTGCTCACCGAAATGGCGCGTCGCGGCAGCGCTGCCGCGACGGTCGCGGCGCGCTGGACGGTGGCGGCGACTACCGCCGGCGGGCGCCCGGTCGTCTCGACTTGGAGCGGCACGCTGTCGTACACTGGCTGGCGCTCGGCGGTCAGCGCGGCGAGGCGAGACTTGGTCACCTC
>JBJYWW010000205.1:12721-14848 GCA_046259645.1 Anaerolineae bacterium | reverse complement strand
GTCTCGAGTGGGGCGAGACGATGGTGTCCGTCGATACGCGTCCCGCCGGGGCGACCGTCTACCTGCCGCACGGCTGGCGCTAGCCGCTGATCGTCAGGCTCGTCCTAGCGAGCGCGCCAGCAGCTCGACTGGGTGCAGCGGGCTCCGTCCGGTAGTATCGGCGATCTGCTGGCGGCAGCTCGCGCCGGCGGCGACGATCGCGGTGTCGCGAGCAGCGGCCCGGACCGCTGGCGCGAGGCGCCGCTCGGCCATGGCAATGGATGCCGCGTACGTCTCGGCGCGATAGCCGAAGCCGCCGGCCATGCCGCAGCAGCCGGCATCCGGCTCGTGCACCTCGAGCCCCGGTATGCGACGCAGCGCGGCCACGCTCGGAGCCACCCCGGAGTGGGCGCGCTGGTGGCAGTGGACGTGCACCAACGCGGCCGTTGGTCCAGGCCCGAGCCGCAGCGCGTCGTCGGCGAGGCCGGCGACGAACTCGTCCAGCGTCACGACCGCGGCCGCCACGGCCCGCGCCGCTTCGCGCAGCTCGCTCGACTGGACGAGGAGGTCGGGGGCCTCGTCTCGCAGCGCTGATGCGCAGCTCGGCTCGGGGACGATGATCGGCAGCCCGCGCCGCGCGAGCGGCGCGAGCACCGCGGTGTTCTGCTTCATGCCGCGCACCGCTGTCTCCACAAGCCCCTGCGACAGCGCCGGACGGCCGCAGCAGGCCCTCGGCGGCACGATCACCTCGAATCCGGCCGCCTCGAGGACAGCCACCGCGGCGCGACCGATCGACGGCTCCTGGTAGGTGGTGAACGTGTCCGCGAAGAGCACCACCTGCGCCGCCGACGGTCGCCTCGTGCGCGCGCGCCACCACGTGTCGAACGTCTCGCGCTGCAACGACGGGAAGCGGCGCCGTGGGTCGATGCCCAGGAGCCGCGCCCCGACCGGCCACAGCGGGCCCGAGGCCACGAAGTTCGCGGCGGGCGCCACGGGTGCCAGGCGCCGCTCGAGCTCGTGAACGTTCGCCAACAGCCGGCTCACCACCGGCGCACCGTGCACGGCGTGCCGCGCCGCGAGGACCTCCGTGCGCAGCCGGGCCATGTCGACGCCGGACGGACACTCGGTCTTGCACGCCTTGCAGCCCACGCAGAGGCTCATGACCTCTGCCAGCCGGTCGCTGGCGAGCGCGGAGGGCGGGAGACGGCCGTCGATGACTGCCCGCAGGGCGTTGGCCCGGCCGCGGGTCGAGTGCTCCTCGTCGAGCGTAACCATGTAACTGGGGCACATCGCGCCCGTGTCCAGCTTGCGGCACACGCCGGCACCGTTGCATTGCTCGATGGCGCGAGTGATGTCGCCGTCCAGCGGATAGGCGAACCGGGCTTGCGGCGCATTCGCCTCGTACGACGGCCCGTAGCGCAGGTTGGTGGCCGGATCCGGGGCGTCGACCACCTTGCCCGGGTTCAGCAGCCCCTGTGGGTCGAACGCCGCTTTAACCTGCTGGAACAGCGCGTAGACCTCGCGCCCGAACACGGCCTCGTTGCGGGCACTGCGAGCGAGCCCGTCTCCGTGCTCGCTCGAGATCACGCCGCCGAGCGCCGTGGCCAGCGCGGTCGTCGCGTCGCCGAGTGCTTTCAGCGCCTCGACGCCTTGCCGCGACTTCAGGTTGAGGATCGGGCGCACGTGGATGCAGCCCGAGCTGGCGTGGGCGTAGAAGCACGCCTCCACACCGATATCGGCCAGCACCCGGCGCACCTCGGCGATGTACTCCGCCAGGCGCTCGGGCGGAACCGCCGCGTCCTCTATGCCCGACGCCGGCTTCCAGTCGCCGCGCATGCTCATTAGCAGCCCGAGCCCGGCCTTGCGCACTCGCCACACTGCCGCCTGCTGCTCGGCGGTGATCGCGCGCGCCCAGCTCGCCGCGAAGCCCCCCGCCGTCAGCGCCCGCTCGCCAGCCGCCAGCCCGGCGAGTACGGCCGGCTCCGATGGCCCGGCATACTCGACCACGAGCAGGGCCGCCGGGTCGCCCGTGACCAAGGCCGCGTCCCTGGCGAAGCCCGGCGCCGACCGCGCCAGGTCGAGCAAGCGCCGATCGATGAGCTCGATGGCCGACGGTCCGGTCGACAGCAAGGTCGTTACCGCCCTGAA
>JBJYWW010000205.1:0-12711 GCA_046259645.1 Anaerolineae bacterium | reverse complement strand
CTCGAACTGGACCACCAGCAGCGCGGTGCGGGCCGGGAGCTCCACCAGCGCCAGCTCGAGCGCGGTGGCGAGGGCCAGGGTGCCCTCGCTGCCGGACAGCAGGCACAGCGGGTCGAGGCGTCCGTCGCGGCGCTGGGCCAGAGCTCGGTCGAGGTTGTAGCCGCCAGCCCGGCGCCAGTACTTGGGGAAGTCCCGGTCGATGGTCTCGCCGCCTCGGTCGAGAATGGCCTCGAGATCGGCCATCGCCTCGTCGAACAAGGCGCCGCCCCGGCTGCCGTCCGGCGCGAATCGGGCTGTCGACCCGTCGGCGAGCACGACGTCGGCCGCCAGCACGTGGTCGACGGTCATGCCGTGCACTGCTGAGTGCGCGCCGGCGGCGTTGGTGCCCACGACGCCCCCGACGCACGCGCGGTCGGCCGACGCCGGGTCCGGCCCGAACACCAGCCCGTGCTCCGCCGCGGCGGCGTTCAAGAGCCCTAGCACGGCACCTGGAGCGGCGGCAGCGCGACGGCGCAGCGGGTCGATCTCGAAGCCGGTCATGTGCGCCGAGAAGTCGATCACCAGGCCCGCGCCGATGGCTTGCCCGGCCAGGCCCGAGCCTCCGCCCCGCGCGATGACCGGGACCTGGTGCGCCGCGCAGACGCTCGCAATCGCGGCCACGTCGTCCGCGTCGCGCGGCAGCGCCACACCGAGCGGCTCGATCTGGTAGTTGCTGGCGTCGGTCGAGTAGAGGATCCGGCTCATCTCGTCGAACCGGACGTCGCCGCCGATGGTCCGCCTGAGGTCGGCCTCCAGGGCGCCCGCGTCGCTGGCCCGCGTGCCGGCCCCGGTGCGCCGGGCTACTCCGAGCTGCGCCATTCAGCGATGAGCGCCAAGGCCTCGTGCCCCACGGGCAGCAGCGCCTCGGCGTCGCGCCAGTCCCTGTGGGCCGCCTCGCGGTCGCCCAGCAGCTGCTGGGCGCGTCCCCGCCAGGCCAGCACCGCGCCCGAGTTGGGTGCGATGTCCAGTGCGCGGTCGAAATCGTCGAGCGCCTCGACCGCGGACTCGATTTCGAGCGCCAGCTTGCCCCGCACCAGGTATGCCACGGCCGAGTCGGGGTTGCAGTCGATCGCCCATCGGGCATCGCGCCACGCCAGGAGGGGCCGCCCAACCGCGTATAACAGCTCGGCTCGCTCGAGATAGGCCTCCTCGAGCAGCGAGTCCGCCTCGATCGCCGCCTCGGCCGCGGCCATGGCGCCGGAGTAGTCACCGGCGGCGCGCCGAACGCGGCAGAGGATCAGGTGACCGTCGGCCAAGTCCGGATCGCGCGCCACCACCTCGGTCGCGACCTCGGCGGCCCGCGCGGACTCCCCTCTCTCGAGGAGCACGTCCGCCAGCGCGAGCCGGGACTCCGCATCGTCAGGAGATCGCGACAGGACTTCCAGGTAGTCACTCTCGGCGAGCTGGAGCTGGCCACTCGACCAGCGTGCGTCGCCGCGGCCGCGGAGCGCGCTCAGGTTGTCGGGCTCGAGCTGAAGGGCCCGGCTGAACGCCTCTGCCGCCTCGGCGTCCCTGGCGAGATTGTATAGGGCCTTCCCGCGCAGCATGAGGCCCGACACGTCGTCTGGCGCGCTCTGCAGGAAAGCTTCGACGTCCTCGAGGCAGTCTTCCGGCAGCCCGAGGGCGAGCGATGCCTCGGCGCGCCCGAGGTGCAGAAGCGGATCGTCCGGGGCTAGCTCCAGCCCCTCCTCGTACGCCTGTACGGCGCGCGCCGCCTCGCCGTCCGCCATCAGCGTATCGCCGAGCCGGCGGAAGAGGTCGATGTCGTTGGGATCCAGGTCGGCCGCCCGATCAAGCGCGTCCGCCGCCTCGCGCGCTCGGCCCGCAGCTAGGTCGCAATCCGCCAACGCCAGCCACGCCTCTAGCAGGTCGTCGTCGAGCTCGATCGCGTACTCGAGCTCGTTCACGGCGTTCTCGGGCAGGCCCAGTCGCCGGTACAGCTCGGCCCGCGCAACATACAGGAACGGCTTCTCGGGCTCGAGCTCGACCGCGCGGTCGAGCGACCCGCGCAGCGCGGCCAGGCCCTCGACCGTCGTTCCCGTGTCCGCCGTTGCTCCGACGAGCTCGGGCCACCTCTCGTCGGGCAGCTGGGGGAGGGCGACCTCCCGATCGGCGTCCGGCCCAGGCTCGTCGGCGTCCTCCTCGAGGGCGGCGAGGGCGAAGTCCAGCGCCGCGTGGGCGTCCCGCATCGCCTCGGCGTGCATGTCGGCGCCGATCTCGGCGCGAGCGCGCAGCAGCAGGAGCAAGGGGTGCCGGGGAGCCGCGGAGTCGAGAGCCGCGGTCGCCGCCGCTTGGGCAGCCGCGAACTGCTTGGCGGCCAGGGCGCCCTCGATCTCATCCAACCACCTCTGCAGGCGTTCGTCCACGACTGACGCTCCCGGGGGGGCCTGGCTCGCTAGGGGCCGACGATCATATCACCCGACCGGGCGGGCGTCAACGGCCTCCTCCGGCGTCACGCTCGGACCGATAGGCCGCCGGCGCGGCAGCATTCGCCTCATAAGCGCGCGGTCCTCGTCGGTCAGCGCACCGAACAGCCGCAGCGCGGCAACGTAGACCACTCCGGACAGCGGCACGCCGATCAGCACGGATGCTCCGGCGGCCTCGAAGCCGGCGAGGACCAGGGCCATGACGCTCGTCGCGAGAGCCGGACGCCAGAGCATAACGAGCAGAGGCGGCGCCCCGACGTCGCGCAGCCCCCACAGGAACGGCAGCAGCAGCACGAACTCGGAGGCGATCGTGACCGCCGCCGCGCCGGAGTACGAGTACCTCGGGATCACGATGACGTTGGCCACCACGTTGAACGTGGCGGCGACGGCAAAGCTCGCCGTGATCCACCGCTGACGATCGAGCGCGATCAGCACGTATTGAGTCAGGCCGTTGACGAACGAGAGCGGCAGGAACCAGATCATGATCTGCAGCGCGGTGGCGCCGTGCGGCAAGTACTCGGACCCGCCGAGCACCCCCACCAGGAGCGTCGCCGAGAATGTGGTGGCCGCCGCGATCGGCAGGGCGAGCATGAGCAGCCACCGCATCGCCAGCACGTAGGCCTCGCGCATGCCCTCGCGGTCTTCGGCGGCGCGCCTGCTGAGCAGCGGGAACAGGGCCATCGTCACCGCGGGCGGGATGATCAGGAGCGCGTCGATCCACTTGTAGGCGGTCGAGTACCAGCCCACGACGACGGGACCGTCGATGCGCCGCAGGAGCAGCACGTCGATCTTGAAGAACACCGTCTGCAGGAGGTGGTTCAGCATCAGGGGCAGCGACACCACGGCCATGGCCCACATGGCGCGCGGCGACACCGCGATCGCCGGCCTCACTCCCTCCCGCGACGCCAGCACCGCGAGCAGCAGGAACGTGAGCCAGTTGGTGACTACCGCCACACCAGCCAGCCCGACGTAGCCGAAGCCGGCGAGGAGCACGAGGGCGCCTAGCGACACCTTGATCAGCGTGGTGACGATCGAGACGCCGGCGGGCAGGAGCATCTTCTCGCGGCCCTGCAGCACGCTCGTGACCGCCGCGCTCAGGTTGGACGGCAGAAGGGCCACCGCCAGCAGGGCGATCGCGAGCGCCGTCTCCGGGCCGACCGGATGCCCCGTTGCCCGCTCCAGCCACAGATAGCCCGCCAGCATCGGCAGCACGGCCAGCCAGAGCAGGATCCTGACCGCGCTCGTGTTGGTCAGGTAGCGCGGCGCCGACTCGGGCCGCTTCGCCACCTCGCGCGCCGTGAGTAGGTTCAACCCGAAGTTGGTGAAGATCTCGGCGAAGCCAACGACGCTGATCGCGAAGTAGTAGCTGCCGGCGTTCTCGCTGCCCAGGACGCGCAGCATCAACATGGCGAAGACGAAGTCGACCGCCTTGTTCAGCAACGACGCCGCCATCGGTCCGGCGCTGTTGACCGCGACGACGCTGGCCGTGTCGCCCTCGTCGACGTGCACATGGCGTCGCCAGAGGGCGTAGGCGGCGGCGAGCAGCATCACGATCACGCCGAGGAAGCTGCAATAGAGCCCGACCTTCACGGACATGGGCGAGTACTTCAGCCTGACAGTCGACAGCCCCGGCGGCACCGGGACGGCGCGCAGCGCCCCGTCGGCGCGATACACCGGCACCTCGACCTCGTCGTCGGCTCCGGCCGGCCTGACCCAGGCGCGCCATCCGGGGAACCAGCCCTCGGACACGACGAGCATGCCGCCCGACGGCGCCCCGACGACCTCCAGCTCCATCGAGTTGCGTGTCTCGAGGTCCTCGCGGACTACGATCGACGCTCGGCTGATCTGCCGACCGGGCTCGAGCTCCTCCCAGATGTCGAGGCTGGGCGGCTCCTCGAGGAGCGCCTGCGTCGAGGGGTCGAAGCTGGCCAGCGACTCGAGCAGCTGCGCGCGGTCCTCGATGACCTCCACCTCGTTGACCAGCCATGCGCGCGGCATGGCGCCGGAGCTCTCGTAGACCCGTGCCTCACCGTCGTAGACGAGCTCGAGCCCCGGCGCGTCAAGCACGTCGCTCGTGACCACGTAGCGGCCGCCGAGCGCACGCATCGCGGGTCCGGTGAGGTCGGCGGCCTCCGAGATGTTCCCGAAGCGGTTGTACGCGAACATCGGATGGCGTGCCTGCGGGTCGTCGAGAGTCGCGCCGCGCCCGTCTGCCGCGTTGAGCGTCTCGGCGGTCCACTTCGGGATCATGGAGTCGTAGCCGCGGACATCGGGCAATCCGAACCGCATTGCCGTGTTCGGCCAAAGCACCTTGCCGGAGCCGTAGCCGACGATTCGGCCCCACTTCACGTCGGTGGCGTCAGCCAGCCACTCGACGACAGGTGGCCGGACGTCGGCCAGCGATGGGTCGACGGACGGGTTGAAGCTGAAGCCCACGAGCCACAAGTCCGCCACGAGCACCCCGAGCGCCCCCGCTTGGATCCAGCGCCGCCGGCGCCCGAGGGGATCGGACCTGGCGATCGCCACGATGGCCAGACCCGACAGCAGCGTGAACGTAGCCAGGTGGGTGAGATTCCAGAACTCGTACGATGCAAAGGCGGCGGCATCCGGGAACCGCTCGAGCGCCGGGTCGAGAGCCCCCACCCAATCGAAGAGCCGCGTCACGAGACTCGTCCAAGACGAGGGCAGCAGGAACGCCAACGTCATCGCGACGCCGAGGCCGACTCCGGCGAGGACGCCGACGGCGCCCACCGTGGCCGCGCGTCCAGCGGCGGCGCGATCGCGCAGGCAGTCGGCACCGAGCCCTGCTAGCATCGCGGTCGCGAGGCCAAATGGGAACAGCCATCTGAAGGGGGTGTGGAGCTGATCGAAGCCCGGCAGGCCGGCGAAGACGATCCGGTAGGCCGGCGTTCCGAACACGAACAGCAGGGACACGAAGGCCACGGCCGCCCAGAACCAGGCGTCCCGACGCCTGCGGCCGGCGACGACGAGCGCCGAGACGGTCAGCAGAAGCGTCAGCACGCCCATGTAGGCGGCCGATTCGACGTAGTTCTTCGCGCCCCACCCGGTGCCCCACGCAGTGCTGCCGTCGAGCGGCACGCGCGTGCCGTCTACGATGTCGTAGACGGCGTGGTGTGACGGGTTGCCGTAGAAGTCGGGCACGATGAACGTCGCCGCCTGGCGCAACCCGAAAGCGTAGCCGACGACATCGGAGTAGGGCTCCGACCCGCTGCGCCAGTTGGCCCGAGCGAGCTCGGCGAGCGGCACCAGCTGCGCGCCGGCGACCATGGCGCCTACCAGCGCGGCGCTCGCCAACCAGAGCCCGAGAGTGGCACCGACGCGCCCACCCCTGGACCGAGTCACGATCGCGAGGCGGTACAGGCCGAACGCGGCTGACAGGATGGCCGCGTAGTAGAGCATCTCGGCGTGACCGGCCAGCGCCGTGAGCGCGGTCGCGGACGCGAGGACGATCAGCCACAGCGTGCTGCGGCCGCGCGGCAGCAGGCTCGCCGCGCCTCCTCCGGCGGCCTCATCCGCCACTGCCTGGATGGCGGCCAGCACGAGCGGGGTCGTGACCATCACGTCCTGGATCATCGGGAATACCGAGTTCGTGACGAACGGCAGCCCGACCGACCACGCCAGCCCCGACGCCAATGCGGCGAAGCGGGAGAGCCCCAGCTGGCGTCCGAGGGCGAACATGCTCAGCCCGGCGAGCCACATGGCGAGCAACGCGTTCCAGCCGAAGGCGCGCCAGGGGTCGAGCATCACGTGGAGCACGGTGCTGGGGTGCAGCGCCGAGTGCTGCCCGGCGGCTAGGAACGGCAAGCCACCGAAAAGCAGCGGGTTCCAGAGCGGCGCCTCGCCGTCCCTCACCGACGCCGCTATGTACTCCTTCCACACTACGTTCTCGAGCACCAGGTCGGCGACGAGGCCGTTCTGCGGCGCTACGATGCCGCGCGACGTCAACTCGGGGGCGAAGGCGGGGTCGCCGACCAGCGCGTCGTACGGCACCATCGAGCCGCCACCCAGAGTCACCGGCGCCAGCAGCATCAGAGGAGCGGCAAGGAGGACGGCGGCGACCACGACCGATGGTCCGATCCGGGCGCGAGTGGCGCTCAAGCTGCTGCGGAGATCGTTGGACGGCATGCTCTCACGCTCGCGCGGGTGGGGGCTGGGGGCGCCTTACGGCGGTGGGACGGTCAGTCTACCCCCCGCGCAAGGGGCCGGCAAGTGGTTCGGTGGCCGGCCCGGACCGCACGATCGCCACGACCCGGCCGCAAAGCCGGAGCTGGCTGAGTGGCAATATGGACGGGTGAACGCGCCGGTCCTCGGCCGTGAGCACCACGTGATCGCCCTCGAACGCGATGCGGCGCAGCTGAATCGGCGAGCCGGGACCGCGGCGCAGCGCGACGAGCTCGCCGTCGTGAACCTCGTCGGTGGACTGCACCAGCACGACGTCGCGCTCCGTGACGAACGCGTCCGCCATCGACCGCCCGCGCGGCCGCACGGCTTGCAGGCCGGGAACGGCAGTCGCCGTGCCGAGCGCCAACGCGACGGTGTCCGAGACTCCGTCGGTTGACGCCGCCATCGACGCCGACCCGCGCACCATGTGCTCGCGAGCACCTTGCCCCGGCGTCGTGGGCGGCACGCGGCGGGGGACGTTCCGCCAAGTCGGCGCCGCGAGGCCGGCAGGTGCAACGAATGCAAGTCTGGATGTCGCCATTGCCGCTACTCCTTCGGAGCCCAAGGGAACGAGACCTCAGGGACTCGGCCCCGCATGGGCGCTCGTCGCCCGGGTGAGCCATGCGGCTCGGGAGGGCGACGACTCGATCGAATCTAGAACAGGCGTTCTACATGGTAATAGAACACCCGTTCTGAGTCAAGCTCCGCGCGACACTCTGGCACCGCACCTTGCGGCGATCGGCTGGTCGGGCCGCAAACCGCCGTTGCGCTCACAAGATGATCTGGTTATAATACTGTTAACTACAGCACCGACAGCACGGTCCACGTCCGGTCCGACGGCCACTCAGTCCCCCAGCAGGCAACGCGGACGCGGCACACCAAGGACGGGCGGGTTTTGACTGACAGCCCCAACGAGGTCAGGCGTGCGGAAGCTCTTCGTGACATAATCCGCGCCCAACGCCAGGTGGCCAACGCACTGGACGCGCTGCGATCCTCCGACGAGGACGAGCGCGGCGCAGCGATGATCGCCCTCGAGCACGCGCACGTGAAGCTCGGCGGCGCCCTGGCCGACTTCTACAGCGCCGCGGACGAGCCGGGCGAGACGACCGGCGAGGACGCGGAGGAGCCTTCCGACGAGCTGCACCTGCGCCGGCTCCACGCCGCGGTGGAGGCGCTCGAAGAGCGCGCCGCGCGCGAGTCGGGCGCTATTAAGCCGGGCGGCGGGGCTGCCGATGCCGGGACCACCGGGCGCGTCGAGAGGAGCCAGCCGACCGGAGCCGCGGCAGGCGCGAGCGCCGAGGAACTGGCCAACCTCATAGCCAGGGTCGCGCACGAGGTCGCTGAAGTGCGGTCGGTGGTGGCCGAGTCGTCCGCGCGCAGCCTGGACCGTCGACTGGCCAGCTCACGCCTGAGCGCGCTCGAGGACCGGCTCTCGGCGGTCGAGCAGCGCCTGCGGATTGTGGAGCACCACCTGATCGAGTCGGGCGGGCCGCCCGGCTAGGTCCCTCGGGTCGACGGTGCGCGGCCGGGATCAGCGCCAGACGCTTTAAGGTTTCATTGCGACGGCGCATGCTATGCTCGGCGGTGCCGGTCAACCCACCGGCTATCCTGGGAGGCCGCGATGACCCCACATAGCAGCGCGGACGGCCGGACCTCTGCCGGACGCTCCACGAGCACCACCGGGCCGGACACCGCGCGGCAGCGCGAAGCTCCGTCACGCGCACCGCGGCTTGTCGTGCACGTGGACGCGGGGATCACATGGGTGCGTCGCGCCGGCGCGTCGCACCGGTGGGCGAACTCGGGCGACCTATGCGAGTGCGTCCTCGAGTCGGCGCGTGCGGCGGACAGCGCGCGAACTGACGACTCCCGCTTCGAGTGGCTGCCCATGGCGGCGCGCCGGGCGGATTGCATGCTGCTGTATGGGGACAGCGCCGCCGTCAACGCTCGTCGCATGGGACGCGAGGGCGGGCGCTGCGAGGTCGTGTGCTGCGGTGACGAGGCCGATGCCCTGCGCGTGGCGCGGATCGTCGCGCTGCCGGGGGACACGGTATTGCACGAGCCCGGCGCCTTGGTCGTGTTCTCGGAGTGGTGCCGCGCCTAGCGCTTGGTCATAGGGCACGCGACCGCCACACGCAGCGACACCGCCCATCTGGGCGGTGTCGGTTCTATACGTGCGGCAGGCACGCGGTGGCGCGGCTGCGAGCCGAGCCCTAGCTCTCCAGCTGGTTCAGTGCCTGCATCAACCGCGACTTGCTGCGCGCGGCCTTGTTCTTGTGGATGGCGCGCTTCTGCGCAGCACGGTCCAGAGCCTGGCACGCTTGGCGCACAGCCACCTCGGCTTCGGGTCGGTCGCCGGCCGCGATGTAGCGCCGGGCGCGCTTCGTGAACGTGCGGGCTCGCCCGCGATACCAACGGTTGCGGGCATAGCGCTTGGTCGATTGCCTGGCGCGCTTCTCCGCCGATTGCGTGTTCGCCAACTCGGGACTCCTAGGCTTGCATGTTGGTGCAGTCAGTGGGCCGTGCCCACCGATCTTGCGTCTCACAGCAACAGCGAATTATACGCAGCAGCCGCGGCTCTCGCAAGGGCTCGCGGCGGGCACGCTCGAGGCGGGGAGACTCGACGGAGCAGGTCCTGGTCCACCTCCGAGACCGGCTTGTCGCTGTCGTATGGGGAGTACGATCACCAGCCTCCGCGATGCATGTCCGCTCCTCAGCCGCCGGCACCTTCATCGCGAAGGAGCAGGAGCGCGGCGTTCATCATGCGCCTGACGTCGTCCGTGTCTCGCATCGCCGGCGTGCCCTCCAACTGCCGCACGTAGTCGTCCGGCAAGCCGTGCTCGCGCGCGCCGGACACCACCAGCGCCTTGTACCACGCGTACGGGACGGCGCCGTCTTCGACCTCGGTTGCGCGGTAGGCCGCGGCCGCCAGCCGCCCATCGCCTCGCTCGACGGCGACCTGGACCAACTCGTATCCGGCCCCGACGCCCTCGATCTCGTCCAGAGTGACCTTGTCCTCGCTGCTCAGCGTATACAGAACGCCCCACACCTCGTCGCCAGGGCTCGGAACGATGTCGCACTTGCCAGAGCCATCCGCGCCCGGCTTGTGCCACGCGAGACGGTGATCGCGCAACCGCGCGGCTCCCTCCGCGCGTGCGGAGGCCGCCCGCTCGGTCAGGCGCGCGACGAGCATGTTCGAGCCGTAGGCGAAGTAGAGCAGCTGGCCGCCCGCGTCGTCCGGAGGCCTTCGATGGCTCTGCTCCAGCGAGTCCTCAGACGATTGCCGCGAGGCCGCGCCTCCGTCGGATCGCTCGGTGCTCGAGCCAGCCGCCCAGATCGGCACTACAGATACTCTCGCGACTGGAGCCACCTCAAGGTGAAGAAACCGGCGACTGAAGGTGTGTAGTAGGTGATGATGCGATAGACGACCGCCGCCGCGAAGGCCGCGGCATCGGGCATACCGGCGAGCGCTAGCGACGCGGTCATCGTTGCCTCCGCAACGCCTATGCCGCCCGGCACAGGAACGACGCCCGCCAAGAGGCCGGTGACCACCACGGCCAGCAGCGCCTCGCCGAGCGAGACCGACTCTGACAGGCCGCGCACGATCATCCACAGCGTAGCTGCCAATAGCAGGCGCGAAACGAGGTTGCTGAGCACCAAGCCAATGCCCCGGCGCGGGTCCGAGGCCAGCTCCGCCAGCGCGGCGCGGGACTCGTCGAGCATTGGCAAGAGCAGGTCGCGCAGGCGTCTGACGCGCCGTATCGCGACAACGCATGCCATGGCTATCAAGACCGCGAACAGGGTCAGAGTCAGCCAGTCCAGGTTGGACAGCGCGTGGCTCAGGTCAACATCGACTCCGAGTGCGAGGAAGCCAAGCAGCAGGATCGCCGCCTCGGTGGCCAGCCCCGCCAAGCTGTCGATCAAGCCCAAGGTCACGGTCTGCGCCGCATCGATTCCGTAGCCGCGCAGGTAGGTAGCGCCGAGGGCGACCCGTCCGGCCGCCGTCGGCACGGCAAGACCGACGAATCGGGTCGACACCTGCAGCAAGGCGGTGGGCAGAAGCGGCAGGCTCGTGCCGGCGGCGAAGCTCGTCGAAAGCGCCTCGGTCAGGTACACCAGCTGGCCGGCTGCGAAGGCCGCCGCGATCCACGCCCAGCTCGCATCCTCCAACGTGGCCATCACGTACGCGAAGTCGATGTCGGCCAGCATCGGCACGATGGCGTAGGCGGCGATGATGAGGAGGACAGCCATCGCTACGCTCCGCACCGAGATTCGGCGGAGCTCCGCGCGCTTCGGCAAGTCCACGCCCGCGCGAGCGGCGACCACCTCGCGCAGCTCACTCATCAGCGCCTTGTCGTCTTCGACGTCGCTCCTTGTTTGCAGCGACACCGCTGGCAGCTGCAGATACGGCATCGCCGCGACAAGACGGTCCCTGCCCAGGCCTTCCTCGGCCGCGGACACGGCGCGCTCAGCTCCCACGACGCCCGACAGCGAGAACAGCATCTCGGCTACGTCGAAGCCGCACGCAGTGTCGTCGGCGACCAGCGATCCCGAGAGGAAGTCGGTGAGAACCGGCACTCCTTCGACGGACCGCAACTTACACGTGGAGGGCCCCCCGTGCGAGATCCCGGCGGTGTGCATCGCCGCCAGATCGCTCCACACGCGCTCGAGCAGCTCGTCGGTGACCTCCGCTGGCGGCAGCTCCGACAAAGGAACTCCGGACAGCTCTGTCACGAGCAGCGCCACCTCGTCGCTGGCCTCCGCGGCAGCAATCACGCCAGGCACGCTCGCACCGGCGCGACCAGCCATCAGCGTCACGAGCGCCTCGTGCTCAACGCTAAGCAAGCGGCTGTAGGTCGCGCTGGGAACGCGCACCTTCAGCCAGATGCCGTGCCACAGCTTCGACAGGCGCTGCGCATCGGTGGCGTCGCGGCCATAGGCTTTGATGTCGTAGCGCAAGCGGCCTGGTCCGTCGGCGACGAGACGGCGCACGCCCCAGGTCTGATCCTCGGCCAGGTGCAGATTCGAGTGCTCGAGGCCGATCCTCGAGAGCGCGTCGCTCACTGCCACCGTGTCCGGGTATCCGCCGGGCGACTTCAGCATCAGAAGCACCACGCCGGCCGCGATCATGCCGATGCCGATCGACCCGATCACCGCGCTCGCGGTGCTGTAGTCGACGGCTGCAGTAGCGAGACCGACTGCGGGCACGATCACCCATGCCACCCGGCGCAGGGGACGTGCCAGATATGGAGACGCCGCGATCAGTGCGGCGACAAGAACCGCCATGCCGAGCAGCAGATTCCGAGTCGCGGGCTCAGCGACTTGATCGGTCAGCACTTGCGGGACTGCGCCGTCCGAGACCCACGTCACGGCCGCGAACAGCGCCGCCGCCCCGAGCATAGCGAGCAAGACGTCGCGGATTGCCTCTCGGCGGTCGCCGCTGCGGAGCGCGATCAGCAGCAGCTCGCCGAAGAGGAGGAGTGTGCCTGCATAGTGGACCATCGCAAGCATGGAGCCCGACCACGGCGGCGGCTGGGCGACGACCTGATCCAGGGCGATGTCCAGCACGGAGGCGTGGCCTGCGCCGAGGAACCCCCACGTCAGCAACGCGGCTCCCACGACAACCGTCATGGCGTCCGTGGCGCGCCTGACGCGCGGCTGATCGTCGGTCGCGACCAACAGGGAGCTTCCCAACGTCATTGCCACCTTGCGATTCGACTCCAGTGAGATAGTGCGCCGGTCAGCGCGGTTCTGCGCGCGCAATGGCTGCGAATGATATTGGGCGGCAGGCGTGCGTGCCAGCGGATGCCCGTCGCTTGCGGCATAACGAGATGTCGGTCGCCCGCCGTCAGGTGGAGCGCGGATAGAAGTCCCTCGCGCGACGGCGCCGGCACGTCGGCGAGCCCGAGGATTACAAGAGGAGCCCGGACCGCCGTGCCAAGCGGACCGATCAGAAGATGGCTGGGGCGCATCAGGTAGGCGATCACGGACAAGCCGTGCATCTACGCAAAGGAAACCGCCCCCGGCCTCTTGGGAGTGACGGTGAGGCCTGGGGGCGGCGGGAATA
>JBJYWW010000204.1:0-11721 GCA_046259645.1 Anaerolineae bacterium | reverse complement strand
TGAACCGGTCCGACCGGGACCCTCTTCGGTAACATTTTCATATGAGTTGACGCGGCCACCGCGGAAGAGTGTCTTGACAAACGACAGTGATAGTCATATGATTGACTAAGACATCGTTCGCTGTCGCGGCCCCGAAGAGCCGCCCCCTGTAGAGGTGCCACATGAAGAGCTCCTACAAGAACGACTTCCGCGCTCTGCTGGGCTGGGGGCTGTACGACTGGGCCAACTCCGTGTTCGGCACGACCGTGCTCGCCGCCTTGCTGCCGATCTACTTCGCCGGCGTCATCGTACCCGAGGGCGGCGTCTCATACTTCGGTCACACATTCGGCGCCGAGTCGCTGTGGGGGTTCCTTCGCGGGGGTGGCGCGTTCATGCTCTTCATGCTGACGCCGCTTCTCGGCGCCGTGGCCGACTTCTCGGCTGCCAAGCGCAGGTTCCTCGGCGCGTTCGCCTTCGGCGGCTCGGTCGTCGGCTCGCTGCTGGTGTTCGTCTCGACGGGTGACGTGGCGGCCACGATGCTGCTGTTCATGGTCGCCAACATGGGTCTCGTCGGCTCAACGGTCTTCTACGACGGCTTCCTACCCGACCTCACGACCCCTGACACGATAGACAAGTGGTCGGCGCGCGGCTTCGCGCTCGGGTACGCCGCTGGCGGCATTCACCTCGTCCTGAGCCTCGTTCTGATGAGCAGGTACGAGTCGCTGGGCCTCACCTACGACACCGCGGTCCGCATCGCGATCGGCTCAGCCGCGTTGTGGTGGGCCGCCTTCACCTTCGTCTCGCTGCGGATGCTGCCGGAGACCGGTGTGCCCCGCCCGCTGCCATCCAGCATGGCCAACATGTCACCGCTCGTGGCATACGCCCGGATCGGCATCGCGCGGACCGTCGGCACGGCGCGGCGGCTGATCGACTTCCCGCAGCTGCTGCTGTTCGTCGTCGCCTTCATGATCTACAACGACGGGATCTCGTCCTTCAATGGCTTGGCGTCAGTTTACGCCGGCGAGACACTGCAGATGTCGCAGCAGTCAGTGGTGCTCATGTTCCTGTGCGCCCAGCTGTTCGCCTTTCCCGGAGCGCTGCTCTTCGGCTGGCTCGCTGGCAAGACCTCCACCAAGCGCGCAATCCTGATCTCTCTGGCCGGCTGGACGGTGGTGTCCGTTGGGGCATACCGCCTCGGCGCCGGTGACGTCGCGCCGTTCATCGCGTTCGGCGCGCTGGCCGGGCTGGTCCAAGGAGGCAGCGTCGCGCTCAGCCGCAGCCTGTACGGCTCGATGATCCCCGAGGCCGCTTCAGCCGAGTTCTTCGGCTTCTTCTCCGTCTTCTCGAAGTTCTCGTCGATCTGGGGACCGCTGCTCTTCGCGTTCGTCAGCCAGACCACGGGCTCCTCCCGGCTGGCAATCCTGTCGATCGGCAGCATGTTCCTGATCGGCGGGCTACTGCTTGCGGCGGTCGACGTCGATGAAGCGCGCGCCTCGCGGCTGCGCTGGGGATTCGACCAGACGCTGGCACCGGCGCCCGCAAGCAGCCGCACCGAGTAGCCGGCGACGGCAAGCGATGGGCCTCTCGGTGCCGCGTCCGTCGGCTGCGTAGCTCACCGGCCAGCTCTCGCGTGCCTTGTCCGTCACCGATCAGTGGATCGGCCCGTCCGGTGGCCCGCGGTACACGCCCTTGTACTCATCAGGAAGGAGGTCGGCGAGAGCATGCATGATCTCCTCGGTGTGGGCCGCCAGCTGCGCGTCGCGCTCGTCACGCGGCAGACGCGGCACAGCTATCGCGGCGCCGACGCGAGCATCGATGCGGGGCCGCCGCAGCCTCATCAGCCGGCCAATGGCTGTTTCCTGCCCCCAGGCCGCTAGCGGCACAACCGGGGCGCCGGATCGACTGGCGATGTAGGCCAGGCCCGGGTTGCCGGGCAACAGGGCGCGCGTCTCGGACACACGCCCTTCCGGCGCGAGCAAGAGGACGCCGCCGTCCCGCAGCCAACGCGTGGCGCGCGACACGGCGCGCGGGTCTGTAGCTCCGGCCTTCACCGGGAAGATCGTCGTGATCCAGCTCATGAATCTCCCGACGACGGGGCTCTCGGCCCACCCCTCGGCCACCACGCCCGCGAACTGGTGCGGAACGACGGCGAAGGCCACCAGCGCATCCAGGAGCGAGATGTGGTTGATCGCAAGGATGTAGGGAGCCACTTCGGGTATCTGGTCGTCGCCGCCAACCGTGAAGTCCGCCAGCAACCACAGTACTCCACGCGCGAGGCGCCGAATCGCGCGGTAGCGCCTGGACGGACGAGCCGGCGAGGCCACTCGCGTCGTGGTGACGCCGCCGAGAGAGCGAGGATCATCTTGTGGTATCCACATGATTGAATGATATCATGGCGGGACGAATCTGTCAACCGCGGCCGCTCGCCGAACTTGACAAACGCCGGCATCAATCGCATGTTTGAGGGCGAGACCGACGAAGGAGACCGCAAGCATGACCGACGCCAAAGAGCGCGAGGACTACACGCAGTCACAGGAGCGCCTGCTCCAGGCCACGCTCGAGGTGGTGGACGAGGTCGGCATCGAGCGCGCCACTACGCGACTGATCGCCGGTCGGGCGGGCGTGAACATCCAGTTGATCCAGTACTACTTCGGCGGCAAGGACGCCATGCTGGAGGAGGCGCAGCGGTACGTCATCGAGAAGTTCTTCGGCTTGGTCGGCCCGAAGATCTCGGAGGCGAACACCCTGGCCGAAGCGCTGCGGGCCGGTATCGAGCACACTTGGGCACTGGCCCAGTCGCATCCGGAGATCGTCCAGCCCGACTTGCTGTTGCAGACCGTCCGGGCCGCGCGCGGCGAGCAGGTCCGGCATGGTGAGCGGCATACGCAGGACCGCGTTGGCGAGCTGCTCGGGGCCAAGATGGCCGAGACGGGCGAGACGACGCGCGTGCCAATGGACCTCTTCGCACTCCTGGTCACAGCGGGGCTGAGTGGCCTGGTGCTCGAGTACCGAGCGCGCGGCGAAACCGAACGGGTCGGCGCGGCAGTCGACACCTTGACCGAGCTGCTCCTGAGTCTAGTGGAGCCGGCCCCCGCGTAGGTGTCGCGCCGGCGTGCCTGGCGTAGGCGTCGCGTCTGCGCGCCCCGCGTAGGCGTCGCGCCCTGGACCTACAAGCTGGACTCGATGGCCACCGTGCCGTTCGAGCCGTCCACCGTCACGATCTGCCCGTCCTTGAGCGCCGTGGTCGCACCGCGCGCGCCGAGCACCGCCGGTATGCCGTACTCGCGGGCCACGATCGCACCGTGTGACAGAATCCCGCCCGAATCGGTCACCACGCCGCCCGCAACCGCGAACAGCGGCGTCCAAACGGGGTTCGTCAGGGGCGCCACCAGGATGTCGCCCCGGCTCAGCTTGCCGAACTCGTCCGGACCGCGCACCACGCACACCGGACCAGTGGCGACGCCGGGCGAGCCGGCCAGACCGAGCAGCGTCTCGCGTCCGAGATCGTGCCGCGGACTCACGTCCTCGTAGACCGCGCGGCCTTCGACAATCGCGATCGGCCACTGCCTCGACTTGTCGCGCTCCCACGACTCACGCCGCTGGTCGACCAGGTCTTGCAGCGGTCGCGGCTCGGCGCTGTACGCGACCATGTCGTCGATGGTGAGGAGGTAGACATCGGAGCGCCGCTCCAGGTGCCCGGCCTCGATCGCCCGGTCGGCTAGCCCGTGTAGCAGGCGCCGCAGGACCGGGAACGCGGCCGTCCAGTGGAAGTGCATCGTGTCGCGGTCGCGTCCGAGCAGCTCGGACCGCCGCAACGCCCAGCGGAATAGCTGCTGGTGAATCAGGCGACCTCCAAGCGTTGCTCCGAGCGCAGACGCGACGGCGGACGCGGCCTCACTCCTCGTCGCGGCGAGGGCTTGCTCGAGCTCCGCCGGGTCGGGCGCCTGGTCCGTTGCGAGATAGGACCGCACGAACCCCAGCACGGGCGCCGGGTCCTCACCCCAAGTAGGATAGGCGATGTCCATCACCACCTCGCGATGGCCGTACTGCGACAGGAACTCGCCAAGCTGGTCGAGGAACTCCTGTCCCCCTTCCTCCGCCCGCACACGCTCCAGCACCGTCACCTCGGGCCCCTCGAGCAGCGCGGCCGCAACGGCCGGCGCGCTCCGCGCGGACTGCGCCAGCTGCCACAGCCGCTTGTTGGTCTGCATCGTCAAGTTGCCGGTCACGCCGGACATCAGCTGGCCGCGAAGCAGCTCGGCATCGGGCAAGCCGGAGCGGTCGACCATCGACTCGACCAACCGGTGGACGAATCCAAGCGCGACGATCAGCAGGAAGTCCCAGGCTACTAGCGGCGGCAAGACGTCCAGGGCCAGTCGCTTGATGTCGTCGGCGATCTCGGTGAGAGTCATCGCGTAGGTGTCGTGGCTCTCGATGTCAGCCAGGTCCGCGTAGTACCCCGCGACGGCATCCGCCACCTCGCCGGGCAGCGACTGCGCGGCTCGCAGCATGTTCACGACGAGCTCGACCTCCGACAGCGAGGGCCGTCCGCGCGCTCTGCTCTCGTGATCGCCGAAGGGGTTGGCGATGTTGTCGACCAGGCCCTCGCGAGTGCTCTCGGGCAGGCGGCTCAGCGCGGCGCGGATGTAGCGCACGTTCAGGTATGGCTGGTGATAGAACACCTCGATCGGCGACAAGCCGGCGGGGCGCCTCTGACCCAGGCGACCAAACGTGAACTCGAACATCTCACTGAACACTGGGCGCAGCACCGAGCAGAACGCGGGCGATGGAGCGTCAGGCAGGATCTCGGAGAACATCGCGCGCGTCCACTCGTCGCGCGGATCGATCTCGGGCGGCCTGCCTAGCGTGGTGATCGGTCGCGACTGCAGCAGATAGAACACGCCGTCGCGCAGCCCCCACTCCGTGTCCTGCGGCGAGCCGTAGTACTCAGTGACCCTGGTGCCGAGCCTCGCCAGCTCGAGCACCTGCTCCTCGGAGAGGCTCGGGGCGTTAGCGCGCTCGGTCGCAACGGGCCGCTCGTGGACAGTGCCCTCAGGCGCGTAGACGATCTCGACCTCCTTGGTCGCGATGTCGCGACTGCGTACCACGCCTTCGTCCGGCTGCACCACGAACGTGTCGGGCGTAACCAGCCCCGACACCACTGCCTCACCGAGCCCGAAGCTGGCGTTCACAACCGTCTCGTCGTACCGCCCGTTCACCGGGTTGGCCGTGAACATCACGCCGGCGACTTCCGACTCGATCATCTCCTGGACCACGACCGCCAGCAGCACGTCGTCGTGCGCGAAGCCGTGCTCGATCCGATAGCGCACCGCCCTGGCGGACCACAGCGACGCCCAGCACCGCCGCACGTTCTCGAGCACCTGCTCGACGCCCCGCACGTTCAGGTACGTGTCCTGCTGCCCCGCGAAGCTCGCCTCCGGCAGGTCCTCGGCGGTGGCCGACGATCGAATCGCCACCGGAACGTCGTCGCCCAGCTCCGCGTACGCCTCGGCAATCGAGCGGGCGATCTCCTCAGGCACCTCGAGCGCGGTGATCAGCGCCCGAGCCTCGGCGGACGCCGCATCGACCTCGTCGGCCGTCGCTGCCGCCGACACTAGATTGGAGATCTCGGCGGCGGTGTCGCTGGTGGCCACCGCGTCGCGATACGCCGAGGCCGCCACCGAGAAGCCCCGCGGCACCCGGAATCCCGCATGCACCAGTCGCGACAGGTTGGCGCCCTTGCCACCCACGCTGCCAAGCTCCGTCGCGTGCTTGTCATCGAACCAGAGTATGTAGTCGCCTGCTCGCTCGTCCGGGGGCGTCATTCACCGCTCCTGCCATCGTCTGAGGCCACGATGCGCGATTCACGCGCCTGATTGACTATACAACATCCTCCGGCCCGCGTCAAGGGCCGTTGCTCATCCAGCAGGTGCTTGACAGTGGCGCGGGTCACGCGTATGATTGAGGCACGATGTCATCGCCATGTCGACACCGCGCTTCGGCCCGCGCAAAGATGGTCGCCATGCGCGGGGGTGACTGCTGCACGGAGTAGGTACGCCATGATCTTCACGCCCCATTGGAGTGCAAGAGGGCGCGCGCTGGCAGCCGTGGCGGGCTCCCTGGTCATCGCCGGCACCGCCTACGTCGGGCTCGAGGCGTGGTCTGCGTCCGATACCGTGGTCCATCCGGAGCGCAAGCCGATCGATCGCAGCCTGTCGGAGTTCGGCATCTCCGCCGAGGACGTCGAGTTCGTGACGACCGACGGTCTGACGCTTCGCGGATGGTTCGTTCCCCCGTCGGGCGCGAACGGCGCCGTCGTCATGACACAGCCGGGCTACGGGGGCAACAGGACGAGCGTCATCACGCACACGGCCATGCTGGTGCGCCACGGCTACGGCGTCCTGACCTTCGACTGGCGCAACCTCGGCGAGAGCGACGGCTACCAATCCACCATCGGCTACGAGGAGCAGATCGACGTTGCCGCTGCGACGAAGTGGCTCCTCGCCAGACCCGACATCGACAGGTCACGGATAGGCGCGCTCGGCCAGTCGGCCGGCGCCGCGGCGATGATCGTGGAGGCGGCCGACGACAGCACCATTCGCGCATTGGTCGCCGAGACCACCTTCGCCTCGCTGCAGGACATGATGGACGCCAGCATCTCGCAGCGCACCGGCCTGCCCGCGTTTCCCTTCGCGCCTCTTGTCACCGCATTCAGCGAGATGCGCGTCCACGCGAACATCTCGGACTTGCGGCCCGTGGACGCCATCGGTCGGCTCGCGCCGCGGCCGGTGCTCCTTATCCGCGGCGGTCGAGATCTGTGGATGCCGGGCTACAACGCCGATCTGCTGTTCGCTGCGGCCGGCGAGCCCAAGGAGCTGTGGGACGCGCCGGAAGCCGAGCACGCCAAGGTCATACTGACTTATCCCGACGAGTACGAGCGCCGGGTGGTCGGGTTCTTCGACAAGTACCTCGCCGGGCGCTAGCGCTCATGCGCGCCACTAGCGCGAGGCGTATGGCACGAACGAGAAGTGCGCCGCCCGTGCGGTCGGGGTGGCGCTGGGGCCGCCGGACGTGGGGGTTGGCCCGCCGGGGGTGGCCGTCGGACCGGGCCGCGTGGGCGTCGGGGTTACCGTAGGTTCGCTGGTCGCCGACGGCGAGGCAGTCGGCGTCGGGCCCCGCGCGTCCGTCACTAGGACCATCCGTGCCCGGCTCGGCACGCCGTTGACGATCACGCTGAGCAGCGCGTGGCCGGGTGGCAGCCCCTCCAACGGCACGGTCTCCAAACCACCTTCCGACCATCCGCTGCCGGCCGGAGGCACCACCTGCAGCGCCTCGTTGACCAGGCTGCTCAGGAGCACCACCGGATAGCCGGACGACGAGTCGCGCACACCGTTGCCGCCCGACGCGCTGGACACGCCGGTCAGCCCCGACCCGGTCAGCGCTAACGGCCGCCCAAGCGCAACTTGGTCGGGACTGGCGTCGAGCACCGGCCGCCAGGCCTCCTCGACCTGCACGCCGTCGTGGTACATCTCGGCCTCCGCGACCGCACCGTCGCCGCCGTATCCGCCCGCGATAAGCACGCGCCCGTCGAGCAAGGGCATGGCGAAGTGCCCGACACGCTGGGCCGCCATATCAGTCAGGCGCGACCAGTCCCCAGTGGCCGGATCGTATAGCTCCATGCTCTCCAGCCAGCCGGCCTCGATGATGTGGCTGTCCCAGCCGCCGGTGATGAGGACCTGCCCCGACCTCAGCAGCGTGGCGCGATGGTTGAACCGCGAGATCTCCATGTTCCCGGCATCGCGCCATAGCCGCTTGGCCGGGTCGTACACCTGCGCGCTCCACAAGCTGTTGAACCCCTCGTGCCCGCCTGCCACAAGCACCGTGCCGTCCGGCAGCAGCGTGGCGGTGTGGTGCGCGCGACCGATGCCTGGGGCGGCGGTCTCCGACCACTCTCCGGTGGCCGGGTCGTAGAGCTCGGCCGTCTGCAGCACGCTCGTGCCGCCGTCATCGCCGCCGACCACCAGCACCAGCCCGGACTCGAGCACCGTGGCCGTGTGCAGCTCCCGCGCGCTCGCCAGCCGCCCCGTCGGGCGCCAAGCACCGGTCTCGACGTCGTAGATCTCGCACGAGTCGGTGACGGACGCCTCGGCGTAGCCCCCGACCACCAGCACGTCGCCGTCCGGCAACGTCGTGGCCGTATGCCAGCGCCGCGGAGTCGCCAGCTCCGCGGCGGGCGTCCAGGAGTCGTCGACCGGCTCGAACAGCAGCGACTCCGCGACGTTGCCGAAGCGACCTTCGCCGCCCGCCACCAGGACCTGGCCGCCGGGCAGCAGCGTGGCAGTGTGGCCGAAGCGGGCCGGTGAGCGCGTGCCGGCGGACGACCACGCGTCAGTCGTTGGGTCGTAGGTCTCGGCGCCCGCGACGATGGCGCCGCCATCCTGACCCCCGACGCTCAACACCCGCCCGTCGGGGAGCAGAGTGCCTGTGTGCCCGGCGCGCCCGGCCTGGGCCGCAGCCGCGGGCATGGTCGCGGCCAGGCCGACCGCGAGCAGCTCGCAGTGCCCCATCGTCAATCCGCGCCGCGTGCTGCCGCCGATCACCAACACCTGCCCGCTCGGCATCACGGTCGCAGTCTGTCGCTCTCGGGCCCGAGCCAGCCGCGGCCCCGTGCTCCAAACCCTGGTCAGCGGATCGTACAACGCCGATTCACCGAGTGACGTCGTCCCGTCGTGCCCGCCGGCGAGGAGGACCTCACCGCTCGGCAGCAGCGACGCTGTGTGCCAAGAGCGCGGCCCGGACAGGGCGCCGGCGGAGCGCCACTCATCCGCGATCGGGTCGTAGAGCTCGGAGTCCGCCGAGCGACCGGCCTCGCCGTCCACCTCTCCGCCGGCGACCAGAACGTCGCCGTCCGGAAGCCGGATAGCGGTATGGCGTCGTCGCGCCGCGACTGGCGCGGCGGCCTGGCGCCATGCGCCCGTCCGCGGGTCGTACAGCTCGGCCGACGGCGTCTCCGCACCAGCGCCGGCAGCTGACGACCCGCCCACCACCAGCACCCGGCCGTCGGCGAGCAGGGTCGCGGTGTGATCTGCCCGGGCGACCGCCATCGGCTGCGCCTGGGACCAGCGCCCCGACGCGGGATCGAACAGCTCGGCGGATGCCAGCCCCGTGTACCCGAGCGTCGCGCCTCCCACCACGAGGACGCGGCCGTCGGTCAGCAGCGTCGCCGTGTGCCCGCGCCGCGACACCTCCAGCCTGCCGGCCACCCGCCAGCTTCCCGCGCGCGGATCGAAGATCTCGGCAGTGCCCAGGAAGTCGTCGTCGGCGCCCCGGCCGCCCACCACAAGCAGCGCGCCCGACCGCAGGATCGTGGCCGTGTGGAGCGCACGGGGGCTGGCTAGAGGCGCCGCTGGCGCCCAGGCCTTCGACCTGGGGTCGTATGCTTCGACGGCGCCGGTCACGCCGTCGGCAGTCACGCCGCCGACCGCCAGGACCCGACCGTCCTGCAGCAGCGACGCACTGTGATCGGCGCGGGCCGTCCCGAGAGACGCTGCCGCCGCCCACTCCGCGCCGTCCGCGGACCCTCGGCCGGCGAGCCCGAGCATCGACGCCACCGCCAGTGCCAACAGCAGCTCCACGCCCCTGCTGGTTGCCGCTCGAATCAGCTTGAACTTCACTTCGGAGATCGGCGTGCTACGGACGGCTGGCGGCGGGCAGGTAGACCCTAACCTCGCTCGTCGGAGTGGCCACCGGCGAGTCCGTTGTCGGCGTCGCGGTGGCCACCGCGCGCGTCGCGGTCGCCGACGGTGACGCCTCGCCCGTGCTCGTCGCTGACGGCGAGGGTGTAGCGCTCGGTGGCGCCGCAGTGGGCGACGCCGTCGGGAACGACAGCGTCGCCGTCGCGCTGCCGCTGGGCGTGACCGACGGCCTTGTCGTGGGTGTGGCGACGGGCGTCTCCGGCGCACTCCCGGTCGCGGTCGGCGTCACTCGCATGAGAGCGTCGTAGGCCGCTCCGACATCGAGCGTACGCACGGTGATCTGGCCGTAGCGAAGGTTGGGGCGCTGGCCGTGCTCCTTGAGCAAGTCCACCAGAAGCGCCGGCTCCGCCCAGGGCGCGGCCTCCATCAGGAGCGCTAGGGCGCCGGACACGTGGGGCGCGGCCGCCGACGTGCCGCCAAAGGCCCGCGGCTGCCCGAACATGGATGGCGCTACGATTCCGACGCCGGGTGCGAGGATGTCGAGAGTCTTGTTCCGGTTCGTGAACTGCGCCACCTTCGGATCGAACCCGGGCCCGTCGGCGAAGTCCTGGATCGCGCCGACCGAGACAGCCTCCTCGACGCAGGCCGGCGAGCTGACGAGCGTGCTGGAGCCATCGTTGCCCGAGGACGCCACGACCACCGCGCCCGACTCGCCGAGCCGGGCGATCGCCGCCGCGAGAGACTGCGTGTACGCGTTCGCCGTGTCGCAGTAGTCCGGATAGCCGCCGCCGCCGAGGCTCATGTTCACGACGTCGACCTCGCCGCGATTGAGGACCCAATCGAGCGCGGCCACCAGGGCGCTGCCGACAGCGTTGTTCCGCTCCTCGAGGGCCTTGACCGCCACGATCGACGCACCAGGCGCGACGCCGTCCTCCGACTGCCGCCCGCGGGACGCGATGATGCCGGCAACCGACGTGCCATGGCCGTCTACGTCCTCGGCCACGTGCGGCGGCGACGGACACGCGGTCGGCGGATCGATGATGCACGCCTCGTCCACGATCGCGTCGCGCAAGTCGATGTTGTTGGTGTCGACCCCCGTATCGAGCACCGCCACCGTCACCCCCCGACCCGTCAGGCGATAGCGCAAGTGCAGCTTGTCGGCGCCGATGAACGGCACGCTGTCGCCAAGGTGCGGCTCGAGCGGCGGATCGAGCGCGACGGCGGCGACGCGCGGCGCCGTGGCGAGAGCCGGCAGGGCCGAGACCGACAGCCGCCCCGCCAAAGCCGGCACGTGCTGGTACCGTCGAGTCACTACGAAGCCGCCCGGCGGCAGCGAATCGATGGCCGCACGCTGAGACTCGGCCACCGCCGCTGACCAGGTGTCGCGGTCGGCCGACCGGGCCGCCTGCAAGTCCGGCCCGTCGAGGGCGACGATGACGTCGGCAGCGCCCTCTCGACTCAGTGCGGCCAACAGCTCGTCGGTGACGTTCGGGCCGCCTCTCGCGACGTCCGCACTCGAGACCGCCCCGACCCCGACCGCGCACGCAGTCGCCAGCGCAGCAGCCAGCAACGCGCGCCGCGCGGTTGCTGGCACCGCGCGGCGCGTCACGACTGGTTTCGAGCTCCGCCTCGGAGCTCGGTTGTGCGTGCGGCTAGGCTTCGTCGTACCCCTCTTCCGTGTAGTAGAGGATATCGTCCCACGGGTGCCTGTAAAGGCCCTGCTTCAACCGGTACTGATCGAAGATGTGCCCGATGAAGCCGATCGAGCGTCCCCACACGAAAAGCGCGTTGAGGTAGCCGAGATCGACGATCTGATCCATCTCCTCCTCGGTGAAGAGCCCGGAGCTCTTCATGAAGTCGAGGAACGTTATGCCGATGCACCCATCGATGTTGAGGATCAGGTTGCTCTTCTTCTTGGTGGTCTCCTGCTCAACCGCCAGAGCATAGTCCAAGTACGGGGTATCGGGGAACTCCGTCTGCACGAACTCCTTGAGCAGCTTCACACGGACGTCCGGGTTCTCCAGGCTCTTCACCCGGTGCCCGATGC
>JBJYWW010000203.1:0-5681 GCA_046259645.1 Anaerolineae bacterium | reverse complement strand
CGACGACGCCAACACCGAGATCTACATGGCCCTCGGTGAGGTGTATGCGGCCGATGGCATGCTCGACGACGCGATCCAGGCCCTGCAGCAGGCTGTCGTGTGCGACCAGCGCTCGGTCGAGCCCCACATGCGGCTCGGCGAGCTGTGCGCTGAGGCGGGGCTGACGGAGAAGTCGCTGGCGCACCTGCAGCGCGCCGCCGACCTGGCGCCTGACGACTTCCGCCCTCGCTACGCGATGGCCCGGGCCTACATGAAGGCGCAGGAGCTCGATCGGGCGGTCCTTGAGTTCGAAGAGGCCGTCGCGAAGGGTGAAGCCGAGCCCGAGGTCTACTTCGATGCCGGGTTGGCATACAAGCACCTTCGTGACTACGCCCGAGCGAAGTCGATGTTCAAGAGCGTGACGCAGATAGCACCGTCCAACAAGGCGGCGTACACCCAGCTGGCCGCGGTCAGCGCGCTGCACTTCCTTGACCGAGTCTCTCCGGAGGGCACCGATGACTAGACGGCGGCTACGAGAGAAGCTACGGGCTGTCAGCAAGCCACTGCGGCTGAGCAACCTCACCGGCGGCAACGCGTCGGCCCTGCTGGAGCCGATGCCCGCGGTACTCATCGTCACCAGCCGCAACCGGCTGTGGCAGAAGTACGGGCCGGACGGGCTGAAGGAAATCGAGGGCGCCGTCGCCGATCTGGTCGAGGCGATGGCCGGGCGGCAGCTTGCCGGCACACCGGTGTACATCGACGATAGCCCCCTGCTGACCAACTTCGGCATCCTGCCGGCCGACCCCGGGCAGCCGCGCTCGGTCGCGCGGGTGCTGAGCGAGCTGGCCGACAGGTGCGGCTGGCTGGACGAGGTCCCGCGCTACGTGCTGGTGCTCGGCGACGACGGGGTGGTGCCGTTCCACAGGCTTGAGAACCCGTCGCCGGATTCCGACGCGAGGGTGCTCAGCGATCACCCCTATGCGTTGCGGACATCGGCGCCCACGGACCCGTCGGCGCCGGCCTCCCCGACGTTCGCCGTCGGCCGCATCCCGGATGGCAGCCTGAGCCAGCTCACTGGCGCCATTCGAAGCGCCGCCGACGCCCACCGCCGCCTGGCGCGGGGCAAGTCGCCGGAGCTGCCGGAGGCAGCGTTCGGCTACTCGGCGAGCGTCTGGAAGCGAGCGGCTCGCGCGGTATACGGCGCCATCGGCGATCCACGGCAGGTTCGGCTGTCGCCGCCCCTGCAGCAGGGCGAGGCGCCGGCGCCGGGCAGGGACGGGCCGCGCTATCGCTACTACAACCTTCACGGGCTTTCCGACTCGGCGGACTGGTTCGGCCAGCGCGACCCGTCGTTTCCGGCCGACTATCCGTTCTTCCCGGTGGCTCTGCGGCCAGAGGACATCGCGCCCGCGCCCGGCAGCCTCGTGTTCAGCGAGGCGTGCTACGGAGCGGACATCGAGGGGCGCGCGACGCACGACTCGATGGCGCTCACGTCGCTGGCGCGAGGAGCGCTCGGCTTCGTGGGCGCCACCGGGGTGGCCTACGGCGGGCTCGACGGCCCGCTGGTCGCAGCCGATCTACTGGCGCACCGGTTCTGGACGGCGATCCTCGAGGGTCTGCCGGCCGGGCGGGCGCTGAGCCGCGCCAAGTGGGAGCTCGCGACAGAGGCCCACGCGCGGCAGGGCTACCTCGACAGCGAGGACGAGAAGGCCATCCACAACTTCGTGCTCTACGGCGACCCGAGCCTGGTTCACCACGTGCCGTCAGTGTGGGCTGAGGACGCGGCATGGGAGGCCCAGGTCACGGGCGACGTTGAGTGGGCTGGACCGGCAGCACAGGTGGGGACCTTGCCGGTCCAGCCTTATATCCCCTTGTATGCAGACGCGAACGGCGCCGGCGCGCGATCGACGAACGGCGCGGGCACGCGATTGACGAACGGCGCCGGGCCGAGCGCGGCCAACGGGGCCGCGAGTGGGGCGGCCAACGGGGCCGCGAATGGGGCGGCCAACGTGGCCGTCTTGAGCAAGGACGGGGCGGCAGGCGGCCCTTGCGGCCCGCGCGGCGACCTGACCGCGCCGCCGCGGTGGCCGTCATCGTCGGCGACCGCCGGCCTGGTGCAGTACGTCACGAAGACCGTCGAGGAGCGCATGCCGGAGTTCGCCGGGGCCGACGTCCAAGTCGCGCCAGGGCGCTCGCGCGGTCCACTTCTCGCCAAGTCGGGGGAGCCCGCTCCGTTCAGCCGTGACGAGGTGGTGGTGACTCTCACGAAGACGCTGCCCATGTGCACGGGCCAGCACTGCCGCGAGGTCGTCCGTGTCACCGTCAACGGGAACGGTCGGATCAGAAAGGTGACGGTGTCACGTTGAGCGACCAGCGGCCCGAGGTAGTGGTCTTCGGAGTCGGCGGCGCCGGCGTGAACGCCGTGAGCCGGCTCATGGACGTTGGCCTTCGCGGCGTGAGGTTCGTTGCCGCGGACACCAGCCGCCAGACGCTCGAGCGCGCTCCCGGCGCCCGGTGTATCGCGCTCGACGGCAGCGGGCCGGGCACCGGGCTGGGCGCCGGAGGGGACTTGCGCTACGGCTCGAACGCCGCCCGTCGGGCATGGCGCAGACTGCGCGAGGCCATGGACGGCGCGGACATCGTGTTCGTCGTCGCTGGGCTGGCCGGAGGTACCGGCGGCGGAGCGGGCCCGGAGGTGGCTCGCATCGCCCGCAGCACGGGCGCGCTGACTCTCGGTTTCGGGATCGAGCCGTTCGGGTTCGAGTGCGCCGATCGGATCGACGCCGCCGAAGCGGCGCGACGGGCCCTCGCGGACGCTTGCGACTCGTACATCCGTGTCGACAACCGCCGCACGACCGAGCTCGCCGGCGACGCCCTCAGCCTGGACGTCGCGCTGCGAGTCGCGGACGACGTCGTCCGCCAGGCGGTGCAAGGCTTGACGGAGTTGGTCTCGGACTGCGGCTGGATCAACGTCGACCTGGCGACCGTGAGGATGCAGCTGCGCGACGCCGGCGAAGGCTGCCTGGCATTGGGGATCGGCCGGGGCAAGGAGCCGGTGCGTGCCGCCGTGGCCGCAGCGCTGAGCAGCCCGCTCGCCGACATGTCCGGCATCGAGCACGCGCAGTCAGTGCTGGTTCAGATCACGGGTGGCCCGGGGCTCCAGATTGCTGACACGGCCGAGGCGGCGGACGATCTCCGCTCGCGCCTCGATCGAGACTGCCGGATGGTGGTCGGCGTGGCCTGCGACCCGATGCTCGCCGATGCCGTGCAGGTCACGATTCTGGGCGCGGGAATCGAGCGCGCGCCGGACTCGCTCAGGCGTGCAGCCGTGCGCGCGGCCTCGCGAATGGCGCAGGACGCCGCGCGCGCCGCGGCGGACCTCGAAGCGGAGCGAGTGGCGGCCCAGGAGGCGGCGCGGCTGCGCGCGGAGCGACGCCGCATCGCCGCGAGCCGTGGCTTCCGCTTCAACACCACGGCGCCCGCCGCGCGGGAGGTGCCCGTGCGTGCCGCAGCCGGCGTTCTCGCTTGCCTGAACATCGACTTCGACATGCTCGAGCCCGAGCCGATGATCGCCCAGGCGGTGTGACATGACACGATCAGCCGCGGACGACGCGCGCGACAAGGTGTGCGCCAAGGTCTATGGCTCGCATCCCGCCCTGAAGGGCGTGCGCCCGAGCGTGGAGCGCCGGGGCGCGAACGTGATCTACACGTTCGCTGCGAGCGTGCCCACGTCGCCGGGCGGCCCGAAGACCCGGCAGGTCGTTCGCGCGACGGTCGACCCGACCGGCAAGATCGTCAAGCTGGTCGCCTCGCGCTAGCAACGTCGGCTGCTGCAAGAGGCTAGCGCTACGCCGGCTGCGATCGAGAAGCTGGTCGCCTCGCGCTGGCAACGTCGACTGCTTGCCAGAGGCCAGCCCGAAGCCGGCTACGCTCGAGAGGCTAAGCTGCGGCTACGGGCGAGCGGCAACGCCGCCTACGCCGCCTCCCGCACGGGCAAGCGCACGTAGAACCGGGCGCCGTGGCGGTCGCTCTCCACCCACGCCCCGCCGCCCTGCCGGGCCGCGAGCAGCCGCACGATCCGCAGCGCCACCGGCGCGGAGTCGGAGCCATCGATCTCGACCGCACCGGAGCCTGCGCCCGTGACGCTCACGCCGCGGTCGTGGACCGAGATCACGATCGACTCGGCGTCACCAGCAGCGCGGATCTCGGCACCGACCGTTACGTCCCCGCCCTGCGGGGAGCGGATCGCGGCGTTCACGAGCAGGTTGTCCACGATCTGCTGCAGCGCCTCGGGCTCGGCCAGGGCCGGGGGCAGCTGCTCGGCCAGATCGCACCGCACGCCCAGGCCCTTCTCCTCGAACTGCGCTCGCGCCCTGCCGACGGCGGTCTCGACCACCTGCTGCACGTCGACAGGCTCCGACCTGATGTCCTCGTCGTCGATCTCGATGACCGTCAGCAGGTTGCCGAGCATCACCTGCATCCGCGCCAGGTTGGCGTCGATGCGGTGCAGGAAACGTCCGAGCTGCTCCTCCGGCACGCCCGACCCGCTGGTCAGCAGGTCGGAGTAGCCCAGTATGCTGCTCATCGGGGCGCGAAGGGCGTCCGTCAGCTCGGGAACGAGCTTCGAGCCCTCGCCGGCTGGCTTCGCGGCCGCCGGATGAATCACTGCCACAGCGCCGATGTAGCCGGCACCGGGCTCGGTCAGCGGCTCGAGCTCGACCCGGACGTCCGGGTCCTCGAACCGCACCTCGATGTCACAGTGCGAGGCGTGGCCGGGCGGCGCGCCGCCGGACCGGCCCGCCTCCAACTGCTCGTCGCCGGCTCCTCCGATGGAGCTGTCCGGGCCGCCTTCGCCGTCGGCCTCGGCCGCGCTGCGCAGCTGCGCCAGAGCGCTCGCAATGCGCTCCGGCGCGGGCAGCGCGCTGGCGAAGGGCATGCCGGGCGCGACGTCGTCACGGCGCAGCAGGTTGGCGGAGGCCTCGTTGGCGAACGCCACGTTGCCTAGTGCGTCCACGACCACCACGGCCCAGGGGAGGCGCTCCAGCGCTCGCTCGTAGCGCGGCACCCGCGCGCTCAGGTGCGCCGCGGCCGACCAGTGCTCGTCAGTCCCGTGGCCCTCTTGTTGTTCTTCCTGCGCCTCGACGAGCGCCGTGTCGGGCGTGTGCTCGCTCCCGCCGGGGGAGGGTGCTTCGCCTGCCGGCAACGCAACGTCGCGCGCGGCGGCACGGCCCCAGCCGTCCGCGACATCGTCGTCCACCATCTCGTCCGGCGCGGCGGCGACGGTCGTCTCACGGGCCTCGTAGGACTCGGTGTCAAGGACGTCGTCGACCGCGCCGGCAGATGCGTCGGCCGGCGTGTTGCCGGTGGCGGAGTCTGAGGGGGCGGCGCCCGAGGCGCGAACCGTTTCTTCGGTCGTGCGATCGATGTCCTCATCGCCGGCGCGTCGGCCGATTGTGCTGCTCTCAGTATCGAGCTCCCTCTCGATTCGCTCCATCCGCTGCCCGACGCCCTCGACGAGGTGCGTCAGGCGGTTCAGCGCCGTGGCCTGCGCGGCCAGCGCCCCGCTGGGGCCGTCGTGCCCGGCCGCCGCCTGCTGGGCTTGTGTCGCTGCGTCGAGGGCCTCGGCCATGCGCCTCGCGATGGCGCCCACCGCCGACTGCTCTTCGACGCCCCAGTGGCCGCTCTTCCGACCGACGATCAGC
>JBJYWW010000202.1:0-4819 GCA_046259645.1 Anaerolineae bacterium | reverse complement strand
CGAGGTGGATGACCTCGGCGCCGTGCGCCTGCAGGATGCGGCGCATGATGTTGATGGCGGCGTCGTGGCCGTCGAACAGCGACGCGGCCGTGACCACGCGGACCTTGTTGACGGGCTCGTAGGGGCTGGCCGCGTCGGTCGACGGGCTGGTCGCGTGAGCGAGGCTGGCCGCGTCAGCCGCCTGGTCGTCGGCGACGGCGGGTGTCTCCTGCTTCTCGGCCACAGAAGTCATTGGGCAGGCTCCGATGGCGCGCCGAGCGCCATCGCGAAGGCGACCGGGCGCCGCGTCAGTGATAAGGGAGAGCGCGGGATGCGGCTCCAGCCATTATAGACGGGCTTCCCGCATGGGGCAGGCCGCCCCACCCACCTCGGGTACCTCGGCGGTCGACACTCCCCTGTGCCCGCAGTCGGCGGGCGTGGACTACGCGCCGGCTACCGCGCTTCCGCGCGACCACTCCACAGCATCGGCAAGAAGCTCGGCACGGGCTCCCGCGGGTGCATGAACAGCGCCATGTCGCCGTCGCCAGGCTGGTTCATCGGCAGCAGGACCATCACCCCGAGGCCCGGGTCCGCCCCTTGTGTCACCGTGGTCGACAACGTGGCGCCCGACTGCACGAAGAGCGATTGCTCCGTAGGGACAGGTGCCGGCGACCGCCCGTCGAAGAGTAGCCAGCGGCCGCCGCCGGGGACCTGGTCGTACTGCGGGTCCCGGTACGCGTCCTTCTCGACGAAGTCGCGCTGCTGGACGCGGAACCGGAACGCCAGCGTGCTCGGAGTCAGGCCCGTGTGCTCGATCGTCACGGGCAGCACCGTGAACCTGCTGCGCAAGTCGACGTACGCGTAGTGGTCGGCGATGGGCGAGCCGAACGGCGAGCCCTCGATCGGCTCGAACGCCACCTTCACGCGGCCGTTGCGCACCACTCCGGTCCGGAGGTATTCCTCGTCCTCGGTGTAGACCATCCAGTCGGCGGTCCCGTCCATGTCGAGATCCAGGTGGATGAGCGTCTCGGTCTCGAGCGGGTAGATTCTGACTCCGCGCGTGTGCAGCGCGAACTCGACGATCGTATTGCCGTCACCGTCGGGCCGCGTGCGCACGCCGACGGCGTCGACGTCGACCTTCGGCAGCACGTCGGAGTCCGGTCGGTCGGTGGCGACCAGGGTGAACAGCTCCGCGTCCCCGGAGAAGGGGCTCGAGTTGGTAAGGTCCAGCGAGATCCCGCCTGTCGCGTCGGTGCTCCACTCCGCCAGGATCTGCGAGGCGTGGCGCGCAAGCAGGTAGAAGGGGATCCCGAGCGTGTCCGGCTCTTGCCCGTCGCCGCCAGTCTCGGTGACATCGGCCACCTCGAGCCAGCCGTCGATCTCCGAGTCCGCCATTGCTTCCCTGTCGCCGACCGCCTGCCCGCCGAGGAGGCCCCAGTACGGGAGCCTGCTCGGGTCGATCCGCACGCCGACCGGCACCTGTGTGCTGGCGCCAGGCCCGAGACGGACCACCTCGTCCTCGAGCGTCAGCTCGAGACCGGCGAGCTCGTCGTCCGGGTCGCGGAAGCGCGGAGTTACGCGGTAGCGCCGCGGCTCCTCGGAGATGTTGTGCAGCGTGATGCTCCGATTCTCGGTTCGCTCGGCTACGAGCGCGTCGAGGCCGAGGTTGAACGTCGCGATCGCCTCGGAGCGCGCCACAGCGCCGGCGTTGACGGCGGCCCAGACGTCGAGCGCGCCCCCGCCGACGCGAGCCATCGGCGGCGTCCCTGGATCGGTAGGCGACTCGCGCACGCCGGACGGGTTCGCGGTATTGACCAGGAGCGCCGCGACATCGCGCGCGCTCACGGATCGGCCGAGCTCGCGCTCTCGTTGCCACAAGATCGCTGCGGCGCCGGCCACGTGCGGCGCGGACATGGACGTGCCCGACCATGCGATGCCACGGTAGCCTTGCCCGATGGCGGCGGCGTAGATGCCCGACCCCGGCGCGCTGATGTCAGGCTTGAGCGCAGTGGTGCGCGCCGGGCCGCGGCTCGAGTAGGAGTCCACCACGTAGTCCTCGTTCGGTTTCGGCAGCGGCGCCAGGCGGATGAAGGGCTGGGCCTCGGAGGGCGCCGGATCGGGTTGCGCGTACTCCTTGATGGCCTGCTCGAGCACGTGGTTCACCATCCACACCGGCACGTCGACGATCGGCGTGCCCTCCCACCAGCTCGCCGTCTCCAGGCCGATGCCGGCGGCCATCAGCACTCCGACCGCGCCAGACTGCTGCGCGCGCAGCGCCTGCGTGTCGGCGGTGCACGACGGGCCGCCCGCGCCCCACGCCATGTCGAACATCGCGATCGCGCCTTGCGGGTCCGCGACGTACGGGTCGCGGGGATCGCCTTCGTCGCTGCCCGGGCAGCCCCGGCCGATGTACACGACGGGCGCCGCCACCTCGCCGCGAGGGTCGGGCGACCAGTCCTGGAAGTGCGTCGCGACCTCGTCGTACTTGGGGAGCGGCTCGCCGCCCGGCGGCGTGAGCTCGGCGGTCCACATGTGGTTGCCAGGCGGGCTGTGACTTGCGACGGCGAGCGCGTCGACGGCGATCGCCGGTGCAGCGGCGATGAACGGCAGATTGGAGTCGTTGCCGGCCGACGCCACGACCACCACCCCGGCCTCGACCGCCCGTCGCACCACCGCTTCTTCCTCGAGCAACTCGCTGCCGTAGCGCTGCCCGAGGCTCATGTTCAGCACGTCGACGTGCGGCCGCCCGGGAGCGCCCATGTTGGCCTCGATCGCCCACTCCAACGGGTCCACGACGAGCTCGGTCAGGCCCGTGCTCCCGAAGATCTTCAGGCCGATCAGTTCAGCGCCGGGCGCGACGCCCGCGCCGACCGGCTCGTGGGCGTAGCCGGAAGCGATGCTGGCGACGTGGGTGCCGTGCCCGTGCGCGTCCAGCGGGTCGGGGTCCGGGCCCGGAACGGGCGAGCACACGCCCTGGTCCACGCCGGCCTGCGTGCAGCCCGGCGTGTAGAGCTCGCCGGCGAAGTCATGGCCGCCGACCACCTTCGCGTTGGGGAACAGCGGCTCACCCTGCCACGTGGTTCCGGGGTTCGTCGGGTCGGCCGCGGCTGCCTCGTACGCCTCCGACGTGCCCGGGCCGCCGAAGACGGCGTGCGTGTAGTCGATGCCGGTGTCGACGATGGCGATGGTGGCGCCGGTCCCGTCGACGCCGAGCGCGGCATAGGCTTGATCAGCCCCCGTCGACGGCACGCTGTCCTTGAGAGCCACCGACGCCTGCGGCGCGCGGCTCACGCGGCGCACGCTCGGATCGACGGCCAGCTGCTCGAGCAGGTGCGGGGACTCGTCGACCGGGACCGAGATCAGCAGCCCGGCGAGCGCGGTGTCGTAGCGAGCGAGAACTCGGCCGCCCACGACCTGCACGGTCGATGCCACGAGAGCGGTCCGGTCGGCGATCTCCAGCTCGGCCCGGCGCGCAGCGGCGCCGGCCGCTGCCAGTTCGTCCGGCGCAAGATCGCGTGCCGCAGCCGGGACATAGTCGTCGCGCGTGTCGGCCGGGACTTCGGCGTCGGGCGCTCCAGCCGGGCTTTCGTCGGCGCGCGCCCGGGTCGAGCCACCGTCGGCGTACGGCGCGGCCCCAGCGGCCCGTGCGTCCCTCGTGGGCGCCGCGCCGGCCGCCCGCGCCACGGCGTCCCTTGCGTCCCCCGCGTCGGCCGCCACCACGCCGCGGGCACGGAGCACGGCGCCGAGCCACGCGTCCCAGCGCGTCTCGTGGTCGAGCACGACGACGTAGGACGCGTTCTCGACGGGCTCAGGAGCGGTCCGGTCGGGCTGCACTGCCCCGGCCGGCGCGGACCGGTCGGGCGTCGCTAGCGCCGCGGCCTCGGCTCGGGCCGGCGCCTCGGGGCTCACCGCCGGCGAGCTGGCGGCGATGGCCAAGCTCGCACAGAGCGCGGCACCGACCATGCGCGAGCACGATCTCAGCATGTCCGTTTCCATCCTCCTATGGCCCGATCCGGCGGCCGCATCGAGCGAGCGCGGTCACCCAGGCGACACCGCCTAACACACTCAACGTCAGGAGGTCACACTTGGTATGAGCCCAGCGTGGATACAGGTACGTATAACAAGCCGAGCGCCGCAACCGGGACCAGGCAGGCAACCGGGCCGGGACTGGTCCGTCTGCTGTCGGCGGCGGGCTGCGTGCAGTATACTCGCCTCGTTCGCCTGGTGGACAGACGCCTAATGGAGATCGCGGAATGGAACCCGATCAGGACATGCCCTTCGCCGATGTGACCCTCGAGCCCGCGGTGGCGGACAGTGCCGACGGGCTCGGCGTCCTCGTGCTGATCCGCGACGTGATCGTGCGTCCGCGCGCGGCGATGAGCCGACTTGTCGCCTCGCCCGACCGGCGCTGGCTGTTCCCCATCGTCGCGCTCGTCATTGCCGCCGGTGTGGCGGCCGTCACCGGCTTGCAGGTGTCGAGCGAGTATCGCGACGCCGTTGCGCGTGAAGCGGTCGAGCGCCGGATGCAGGGCCGGATTGAGTCCGGCGAAGCCAGCGAGCAGGACGTACAGATGGCGCTCGACCTGGCCAGCAACCCGGTGCTGCAGGCCTTTGGAGTCGGAGTCGCCGTGGCGGCGCCCGTGGTCGCCGCGCTCGTCGTAGCGGCGATCATGCACATGCTCGGCACGATCCTCGGCGGCCAGCAGACCTTCACCCAGATGTTCACCGTCACGTCGTGGGCGCGTCTGCCGCTCGTGTTCGGCAACGTCCTGCTGACGGTCCAGCATCTGCTCGGACGTTGGGACCCGAACCCCCGCGGGCTGTCGGGGCTCGTGGCGTG
>JBJYWW010000201.1:0-6195 GCA_046259645.1 Anaerolineae bacterium | reverse complement strand
GGGCTTCTGCTGCTGCGCATTCTCGACCCGGACTTCAAGACCCCGGTGGCCTACGAACTGGCGGTCATGAACCTCTTCGCCGTACCGGTGGTGGGGGTCTGCACCCTGCTGACCAACGGGCCGCTTTGGTGGCACTGGCCCCTGTGGCTGGGCGTCCTGGTGTTTGCCGCCTTCGCGGTGGTTTCGCTGATCCTGCTGAAACTGCTGGGCTATCTGGACGCCGGGGCGGAAACGCGGACGGAGGCATGAGCCCCGGCCGCCCCGTCATCTGCGGGGGGGGCGCCGCGTTATGACACACGGGGCGAGCGCGCCCCGCACGCTCATTGGTCGTCGGCGCTGCTGCGCGACGGGCCGTGTTGCGTTGTAGGTCGTTGGCGCGCGATCATGTCGCCATTGCCACGCGAGTCGACGCGACCACAGGACGAGGTTGGAGCGTGCGTGCGCGCCGCGGGTGCTCTTGGCGCGCGCCCCGGCACGAGGATAGTCACACAGGGCCACGACAAGGAGCCTACGCATGATCAGTCGAACCCACACTCGGTGGCTGACGGTCGGCCTGCTGGCCGTCGCGATAGCGGTGGTGGCAGCGACGGCCGCGCTGGCCGCCCCGGACCTCGCCCCCACGTCGCAGGGGTCGAGCTGCGCCTGGCAGAGCATCGGCAGCGCCGCGAAGTCCGCGTACTTCGCCGCGGCGGCGATGGACACTGAGAACAACCACCTCTACGTGTACGGCGGCCTCGATCAGGATCGCGAGGCGCTCAACACCGTCCAGCGCATCGACCTGTCCGGGGCCAGCATCAAGCCCGCGCCGCACACGACCGTCACGGGCGTCCCAGCCCTCAAGCGCTACGGAGCTGCAGGTGCGTTCCGCGCCAAGGGCGACGATTCTGCCGTCTACTTCATCGGTGGCTCGGGCAGCATGGCAACCGGGTCCGGCACGGACGACGTGCAGGTCTACAACGTCAAGACCAAGACCTGGTCGCTGATCACGCCGGGCGGGGCGTTCGAGGATCGCCTGCTTCACGCAGCGGCTTACGACCCGGAGCACGACGTGATATGGATCACTGGCGGGATCGGCCAGTGCAGCCTCGACGACATCGACCAGGGCAAGTGCACGGCGCGGACCTTCGCCACCAAGTACTTGGAGTTCGACGACACCACCGGCGACGCGTCGTGGCACCAGCTCTCGGGGACCGGGCCGAACCAGGTCTACGGGCACGTGATGGTCTACGACTCGGCGGCGAAGCAGATGCTGCTGGTGGGCGGCACGCGCGACGGCCAACTCGGGATGAGCACGGTTTGGGCGCTCGACCTGTCGAAGGACGTCGACTCGGCGACCTGGGACCAGCTCTCCGTCGGCGGCGTGAGCCTGCCGCGCTTGGCGCTGCACGGGGGTGCCTACGACGCGTCTCGCAACCGGGTCGTCGTCTACGGCGGCGTCACGTCCAACATGAACCTGCCGGACGAGAACGTCAGCAACGGCACATATGCACTCGACCTGACGCAGTCCCCGCCGGCGTGGGCCGACCTCGGCACCACGGTCCAGGACCGCGTCGGCCCCGCTATGGGCTACGCGCCGCTGCACCAATCGGTCATCCTCGCCGGCGGCCGGCGCAAGGACCAAGGTTCGTCGCCACAAGACGTCCAGCGCGGCTCGTACGCGCTCGAGTGCGCGGACCAGCCGACGCAGATCCCGCCGCCCCCGACGGTGCCTGCGACGAGCACGAGCGCGACCCCGACCGACGTGCCGACCCAGCTGCCGCCGCCGCCGACCGTCCCCGTGACGCCTACCAAGACAACGGAGCCGCCCGAGAGCGTGCAGGTGTGCGACTTCATCACCCGGTTCGGGCGCGTTCCAGCGGCCGTGATCGCCGACGCGGTCGCCAACCCCACCAAGGTCTACGGCTTCTACCTGACGTGCAACCCCAACGTCCAGCCGAGCCTGGCCAACCGCCCGCGCCGGTATCTGTCAATCCACGACACGGCGCGTCCGTGGCACCCGCTGTACAACTCGCTCGAGCTCAAGTGCGGTTGCCCGTAGCCCGCTAGCCCAGCCCGGCAGCAGACGCACCGCGGCCGGCCCGGTCACGAGACCGGGCCGGCCGCTGCCTTTCTGGGGCTGCCGCTCTGCCGCTGCCAGCCCGGGTCCGCCGCCAGGCTCGCCTCCCGTTCTAGGTCGGTCGCTCGGCGGGCTGCCGCGCGCGTCGGGGATTGCTGCCGCTTGGCGGTCCGCCGTGCGCGCTCGACCTGCCTAGCGCTCCAGGCCGCGCAGCAACTCCGGCAGGTACGCGGATCTCGGCGTGACGGTGACCGTCACGCGGGTCCGGCCCACGGCCTCCCCGTAGACGACCTCCGCCTTGATCGGTTGGTACGGGTTCGCGCTGTGGAACCGCGCGGTGATCTCGCGGCCGGTCGCATCGTCGTATTGGTTGTCGTCATCGAGGTCCCATCTCACCTCGCGGTCCTCGCCGCAGGTGTCCGCGCGGACGTGCAGCTCCTCGCCGGCTCGCACCATCCAGCGGTCCGGCACGACGTAGGCACCGGCCTCCGTGACGGACAGCCGCTGGTTCCGCGCCACGTCGGCCAGCTCGAGTGTCTGGCCGGACGGGAACTCGACCTGCACGAGCTTGACAGTCTCGATCTCACCCAGCCCGAAGTGCTGTACGCGCGAGTCCTGCGAGCCCGTGCCGCGAGCGTTGTACACCTCGCGCATCGCGATCAACTCGCCGGACTCGTCGAACAGCCGCACCTTGGTCCCGACCGCGTCGCGGTTGGAGCCGCCGCAGCCCTGGGCTTCAACCTGCAGCCAGCCGTTGGCCGAGTCGCTCGTCGCGCGGTTGCGCCACAGCCCCCGTGCGGCCAGGTCCATGTCGCCGTCCAAGTCGTAGTCGGCCCAGCCCGAGCCCCACGACGTGCGCGGGTAGATTCCCGAGAGGTGGGTCACGTTCTCGAACTCGATGCCCCGCCCGAGCGGCGAGTCGCCGCTGACGTTGCGGTATGTCGACGAGCGCCACCCGTCGTACACGTGCGTGATGTGCAGGTCCAGGTAGCCGTCGTTGTCGAAGTCGACGAGCGAGGCGTCGGAGTGGGTCTCGACGTACTCGACTCCCGATTGCGCGCGCACGTCGTCGAAGACGTACGCGTCCGCCCCCTGCGAGGCGTACACGCTGGTCGTGTCCGAGAAGCAACGCCACGCCGAGTGCGCCAGCCGCGACGCGACCAGGTCCTGGTCGGCATCGTTGTCGATGTCGCCCCACACCGAGCCGATCGTGTGGCCATACGAGCCGGGGTACATCATCTTGGTCGTGCCCTCGACGCCTCGCTCCCGGGCCTGGTTGATGAACCGCGGCGTCATCGACAGGTCCACCCCGTCGTTGACCCACAGCAGATCGCGGTTCAGCCGGTAGTTCGAGACGTAGATGTCGGTGTCACCGTCGTCGTCGAAGTCGGCGGCGTTGACCCCCCGCCCGCAGAGCGTGGCGGCCCTGACCCCCGACGCCACCGACGCGTCGCGGAACGTGTAGTCGGGCGGCCCTTCGTTGAGCCAGAGGTAGTCATCGAAGCAGGTGCCGACGTCCCAGTCGACGTGGTTGGCGGCATAGAGGTCCAGATAGCCGTCGTTGTTGAAGTCACCCCAGGCGGCGGCCTCGGTGGGCAGCGGATCGCGCGGCACCGGTGCGGACGGATCGCCGCCGAAGTCCGACTCGCGCACGTTGGTGAACGTGCCGTCGCCGTTGTTGCGCCAGAGGTCGTCGAAGTTGTCCTCCTGGCCGCAGGGCACGCACTCTCCCGTGTACTGGTAGAAGTCGAGGTCGCCGTCGTTGTCGTAGTCGGCCCAGATGGCGCCGGCGCCGACGTCGGTGATGCCCGCCTCCTCCGACTTGTTGGTGAACGTGCCGTCGCCGTTGTTGCGCATCAGGGTCTCGCCGTTGGCCAAGATGTCCTCGAGGCCGTCGCCGTCGTAGTCGCCCCACGCTATCCGGCTGCCGCCCTGGAACTCCCCTGCCGGATCTCCGCTGCGCGCGACCTCGTCGAAGTAGAGCGTGTCCGGCGGGTCGAGCCACTCCACCTCCAGCCACACCATCCAGGCCGGCGATCGCGCGCCCTCGCCATCGCCGGCGTCGACCGCCAACAGACGCCAGTCGTGCTTGCGGCAGTTCTCGTCGTAGTACGTCCACGACGCATGGAAGTCGCCGGATCCCCCGACGTACGGCAACCCGCTGTCGAGCAGCACGTCGGGCGAGGTCTCGTTGCTCTCCTTGTCGGCGACACCGACGTGGAACATCCGCGGCGGGTCCACGACCAGATCGATGCCGAGCGCCTCGAGGTCGATCTCGTTGAGGCCCGGGCCGCCCGTGACGGTGAACGACGGGACGATGTCGCGCGCCGCGTCGGCCTTGTGCCCGCCGTTGTCCTCCCAGACATGCCACTCCATCGGGCCGGTCGGCTCGGGCTCCGGGCTCGTGGCGGTGCTCACCTCGAAGAAGATCTTGCGCACGCGCACCGGGCGCGGCGGGCCCTCGCCCGTGTCGGCGAAGTCCGACGGGTCAAACCGGTTGGCGAAGCCGTGGTTCGGACCAGGTTGGAGGTTGGGCATCCGCAGCGAGCCGGTGCCGTTGTCTACGCGCCACTCGGCGACCTGCAGTGGGCCGTGCGCCTCGCCGGCCGAAGACGGCACGTCGGATGCCTCGCCGGCGGAAGACGGCAAGTCGGTGCCCGGCCCGGCCTCGCCGACCGGCGCCTTCCCGGCCTGGCTCTCGGCCGCCGAGCCCTCGGCGCCGGGCGGGAGGGCACGCCGTACGGTCTCGCTGTGCGGACCGACAGGCGCCGACTCGATGAGGAGCGGAGGCAGGCTCGGCTCGTCGGCCAGCATCTCGTCGGTCGGGCCTTCGTGCACCGGGGACGCCGCGGGTGGGCCGTCGCCGACCGGGAAGCCGCTAGCCGTGTCGGCGGCTTGGGCGACCAGGGCGACGAAGATGACGAGCGTGACCGACGTCAGGCGTTGCGGCATGGTCCCACCTCCTGGATCCGCCTGGGCAGCTGCGTGCCCGGAGCACTGGTCTCTAGAGCCTACCCCGCTGGCGCCGGCCGGTCTAGTCGGCCACGGTCTTGGGCGGCGGGACGGACGACAGGGCCTCGCGCGTCGCGGGATCGTCCTTCGAGACGAGCAGACGTCCGAGAACCAGCGCGTCTATGTCGCTGTGCGCAAACGTCGACAGCGCGTCCGCGGGCGAGCTGACGATCGGCTCTCCGCGCAGGTTGAAGCTCGTGTTGAGCAGCACCGGCACGCCCGTTGCCTCGGCAAACTTCTCGATGACGCGGTAGTAGGCGGGATTGGTCTCACGCCGAACCGTTTGCAGCCGCCCGGTGCCGTTCACGTGGGTCACCGCCGGAATCTCGTCCTGCTTGGCGGCGTGGATCGGCGCCACGAGCAGCATGTAGCGGGCCGGATACATATCCTGCAGGCCCGGCAGGTCGAAGTACTCCTCCGCCCGGTCTTCGAGCACGACAGGCGCGAACGGGCGGAACGGCTCCCTGAACTTGATCTTGGTGTTGACGACGTCCTTCATCGCCGCGCTGCGCGGGTCGGCCAGGATGCTGCGGTTGCCGAGGGCGCGCGGCCCCCACTCGAAGCGCCCCCGATGCCAGCCGACGATGCCGCCTGCGAGCAGGATCGCGACCACCTCGTCCAGCAGCAGCTCCTCGTCGTCGAACTCCTGGTACGGCACGCCGTAGGCGTCGATCGCCGCCCGGCACTGCTCGGCACTGAACTCGGCGCCCCAGAACGCGTGCTCCATGACGAAGCGCCGCGGTCGTTCGAGCAGTAGGTGATGAGCCCACAGCGCCGCCCCCAGGGCGCCCCCCGAGTCGCCGGCCGCCGGCTGAATGAACACCTCCTCGAACGGCGTCTCGCGGACGATGCGCCCATTGGCGACGCTGTTCAGCGCGACGCCTCCCGCCATGCACAGCCGCCGCGAGCCGGTCAGCTCGTGGGCGTGGCGCGCCATCTGCAGCACGGCCTCCTCGGTCACAAGCTGTATGCTGGCCGCGATGTCGGCGTAGTGCTGGTTCTCGTCGGCCTTCGGCCCGGCCCGATCGGGGTCGGTCAGCGGCGTGAAGAACGCGCTCTCGTGGGTGCGCGGCGGTCCGAACAGCTCGACGAACTTGGGGCCATAGGTGCGGCTGGTCGAGTGGTGG
>JBJYWW010000200.1:0-7472 GCA_046259645.1 Anaerolineae bacterium | reverse complement strand
GAGCGTCAGGCACGGCACATCATGCCCGGTCTGTCCGGCCCGGCCCATCCGCACCGGCGCCTTCACGCACGGCCCGATTGCCGGTTCCTAGCCGGTGACGGCCTCCTCGATGGCGCGCGCCTCCTCCGCGGTCAGCGTGTACGACGATCCGCCGCGCGCTATCGGCTTCGCGTAGACGCGGCCGCTGCCTCGCCCGTACAGCCCGGTCAGCACCAGTCCGTCGCTGTTCTCGTCCAGCAAGGCAAGCGCGAAGCTCTGATCGCCCCCCGCGTCGTCGAAAGCGCTGAAGCGCAAGAGCCGGACGCGCTGCAGTGCAAGCCGTAGCCGCGCGTCGAGGTCCGCGATGCTCGCCTCGATAGCCGCCACCCGGGCGGTGTCGACACCGTCGAGCTGCGCCGACTGGCGCTCGAGCGCCGACTCGGCTGCGTCGAGCCGCGCCGCGAACGCCTCGAGCGCGGATGCGATGTCCTCGCCATCGGCGCCGGTCATGAGGGCCGCGTAGTGGCGCGCTAGCCTGCTGGCCCGGCGGAGCGCGACGAGGCCCAGAACCAGCGCGACCACGCCGGCGACCAACGCGCCGATCGAGACGACCGTGACTGCTTCCGGAACCAGCGTCGGGATCTGTAGCGCGTTGACGTCCACGGGGTGCTCCTGTTCGTGCCTGCCGGCGCGCCCGGTACAGGCGATGGGCCGCGCCGCCGGCATTCTATGCGCCGCGAGCGCCACGAGCCAGCCTTGCGGCGGCCTCGAGCCGCGCTGCCGACGGTCCGGCGCGTGCGCGTGCAGGGCTTTGACCCTCTTTGGGCGCGCGGCTATTCTCGCCCGCGATCCTTGCGCACCGGCTCGGCGCCCCCTCGGCGATCGCGCATGCACGAGCCAGGCTTATGATCCGGAGCGACCTATCGCCACCAACGCCTACCTCGCGTTGACCGACGAGACGGTGTGGCCCGGGCGCGCGCTCGGCGCGCCCGGTCGCCGAACCGGCGAGGTCGTGTTCAACACGTGCATGACCGGCTACCAGGAAGTCCTCACCGACCCGTCCTACCGCCGCCAGATAGTGGTAATGACCGCGCCGCACATCGGCAACACCGGCATCAACGACGCCGACGACGAGAGCTCGCGCGCCTGGCTGACCGGATTCGTGGTGCGCCGCGCCAGCCTGAGCGTGAGCTCGTATCGGGCCACCGGCACCCTGAGCGAGTTCCTTCGGCAGCAAGACGTCATCGGCATCACCGACGTCGACACGCGAGCGCTCGTGCGCCACATTAGGGAGGCAGGGGCGATGCACGGCGCGCTGGTGACCGACGGCGGCACGGCTGACGACGCGCTGGTGCTGGCGCGCAACGCGCCGGACATCAACCAGATGGACCTAGTGGGTGAGGTGACCTGCGCCGAGCCCTACGAGTGGACCGTCGCGGCTGACCCGGAGTGGCACCTCGAGGCGGAGAATCGCTCGCTGCCGCTCGGCCGGCACGTGGTCGTCTACGACTTCGGCGTCAAGAGCAACACGCTGCGGTCCCTCGCGTCGCGCGGCTGCCGCGTCACCGTCGTGCCGGCACGGACGTCGTCCGACGAGGTGATGGCTCTCGGTCCGGACGGGGTGTTGCTGTCGAACGGCCCCGGCGACCCGGCCGCGCTGCCCGACATTGTGTCCGAGATCAGAGCGCTGCTTGGCTGGGTGCCGGTCTTCGGTATCTGCCTGGGGCATCAGCTCCTGGGCGCCGCGCTAGGCGGTCAGACCTACAAGCTGAAGTTCGGGCACCGCGGCGGCAACCAGCCCGTGCGCGACACGCGGACCGGCGCCGTTACCATCTCCAGCCACAACCACGGGTACGCGCTGCGCCCCGAGGGCTTCGGTCCAGGCGTCACGGTGACGCACGAGAACCTCAACGACGGCTGCGTCGAGGGCCTCGCTGCGCCGGAGCTCGAGGCGTTCAGCGTGCAGTACCATCCGGAGGCCGCGCCGGGACCGCACGACGCGGTGGGGCTGTTCGACGAGTTCGTGGCCGCCGTCGACAGGGCCGCGGCCCGCGCGGCGCGGTGATCGCATGAGCCAGCGCCTCGACCTCCGCTCGATCATGATCATCGGCTCCGGGCCGATCGTGATCGGGCAGGCGTGTGAGTTCGACTACTCCGGCACGCAGGCCTGCAAGGCCCTGCGGTCGGACGGGTACAGGGTCATCCTGGTCAACTCCAACCCCGCCACGATCATGACCGATCCCGAGACCGCCGACGTGACCTACATCGAGCCACTGTCGGTAGGCATACTCGAGCGGATCATCGAGCGCGAGCGGCCCGACGCGCTGCTGCCGACCGTTGGCGGCCAGACCGGGCTAAACGCATCGGTGCGGCTGGCCGAGGAGGGGATCCTCGACCGCTACGGCGTGGAGATGATCGGCGCCACGCTCGACTCGGTGCGGCTCGCCGAGGACCGCGCGCTGTTCCGCGACGCGATGGTCGCCGCCGGGTTGGCCGTGCCGCTCGGCGGTACGGTGACCTCGGTGTCGCAGGCGCTGCTGCTCGGCGGTGAGATCGGGTACCCGGTGCTGGTTCGGCCCTCGTTCACCCTCGGAGGCACGGGCGGCGGCGTGGCCGCGGATCCGGCGGCGCTCGAGCGTGCCGTCGACAAGGGCCTCCGCGCCAGTCCGGTCGGCCAGGTGCTAGTGGAGCAGTCGGTGCTCGGCTGGAAGGAGTTCGAGCTCGAGGTGATGCGCGACGGCGCCGGCAACTTCGTCGTCGTCTGCACGATCGAGAACCTGGACCCGATGGGCGTGCACACTGGTGATTCGATCACTGTGGCTCCGGCAATGACCCTGACCGACCGCGAGTACCAGCGGCTACGGGACATGGCGCGGCGGGTGATGGACGTGGTGGGCCTTTCGACCGGCGGCTCCAACGTGCAGTTCGCCGTGGACCCCGCCGACGGGCGGCCGTTCGTGATCGAGATGAACCCGCGGGTGAGCCGCAGCTCGGCCCTGGCGAGCAAGGCGACCGGGTTCCCCATCGCCAAGCTGGCGGCTCTGGTGGCCGTCGGGCACACCCTGGACGAGATCGACAACGACATCACGCGGGAGACGCCGGCCAGCTTCGAGCCGTCGCTGGACTACGTGGTGGTCAAGGTGCCGCGGTTCGCGTTCGAGAAGTTCCCCGGCGCCGACGAGACTCTCGGGCCGCAGATGAAGTCGGTCGGTGAGACGATGGCGATCGGGGACACGTTCGCGGCGGCATTGAACAAGGCACTGCGCGGGCTCGAGATCGGCATCGACGGCTTCGGCGCGCTGTCGGCGTCGGACGCGACCGCGAGGCTCGCACCGGCTGACGGCGGGGCGCCCGGCGCAGGCGGGATCGCTGACAGCGGTCCGAGCGGCGACGTGCTTGCGCGCGGCGATCGCGCTGAGGACGAAGCGGCGGACGGCGGGCCCGACGATCTGCGGCGGCCGGTTCACACGCGTCTCCTGGCTGCGGCGCGCGCGCTGGCTGCCGGCGAGGACCCGACCGCGGTCGCCCGCGCCACCGGCTACGACCCATGGTTCGTGCGAGAGATGGAGGCGCTGGTCGACCTCGAGCGCCACCTGGCGCTTCACACGCTCGACGTGCTGCCGGTGGACCTTCTTGTGCACGCGAAGCGGTCAGGCTTCAGCGATGCGCAGATCGCGCGCCTGTGCTCGACCAGGGCGATGGCGACGTCCGCAGCCGACGTGCGCGCCCTGCGCGGCGCGATCGGGCTGAAGCCGATCTTCCGCCGCGTCGACACGTGCGCCGCGGAGTTCGAGGCGCACACGCCGTACCTGTACAGCGCGTACGCCCCGGCGGGACAGGACGAAGCGCGCCCAAGTGACCGATCCAAGGTCATCGTGCTGGGCGGCGGCCCGAATCGCATCGGGCAGGGCATCGAGTTCGACTACTGCTGCGTCCACGCCTGCCAGGCGCTCGCCGACATGGGCCACGAGACCGTCATGGTCAACTGCAACCCGGAGACGGTCTCGACCGACTACGACACGGCCGACAAGCTGTACTTCGAGCCCCTGACGCTGGAAGACGTGCTGGCGGTGTGCGAGACCGAGCGGCCCGACGGCGTGATCGTGCAGTTCGGCGGGCAGACGCCGCTGAACTTGGCGCACGAGCTCGAGGCCGCCGGCGTCCCGATCTGGGGCACGTCGCCAGACACCATCGACTTGGCCGAGGACCGCGAGCGCTTTGGAGCCTTGCTGACCGAGCTCGACATCCCTCAGCCGGAGCACGGGATAGCCCACTCGGAGGAGGAGGCCATCGAGATCGCCGAGCGGATCGGCTTCCCCGTGGTCGTGCGGCCCAGCTATGTCCTCGGCGGGCGCGCCATGGCGATCGTGTACAGCCGCGACGAGCTCGATCACTACCTTGCTCAAGCCGCGTCGGCGGCGCCGGGCCGCAGCATCCTCATCGACTCCTATCTCGAGGACGCCTACGAGGTCGACGTCGACGCCGTCGCGGACGGCGAGCGAGTCGTTATCGGCGGCGTGATGCAGCACATCGAGGAGGCCGGTGTCCACTCCGGGGACAGCGCGATGGTGCTGCCCCCGTACCGCGTCAGCTCGTACCACCTGGCGGTCATCGGCGAGTACGTCGAGCAGATCGGCCTGGCACTGGGCGTCAGGGGCCTGATGAACGCCCAGTTCGCCATCAAGGACGACGTGGTCTACGTCCTGGAGGTCAACCCCCGCTCGAGCCGGACCGTGCCGTTCGTGGCGAAGGCAACCGGCGTGCCGCTGGCCCGCATCGCGGCCGAGGTCGCCGCCGGCCGCAGCCTGGCCCAGATCGGCTTCACCGAGACGCCGCCCGTCGACGGCTTCTTCGTCAAGGAGGTGGTGCTGCCGTTCGACAAGCTGCCGGGCGCGGTGGTGGAGCTGGGTCCCGAGATGCGCTCCACCGGCGAGGTCATGGGCCACGCCAGCCACTTCGGGCACGCGTTCGCCAAGGCCGCGCTCGCCGCCGGGCAGCCGCTGCCGACGGAGGGCACCGTGCTCGTCACGGTCAACGACTTCGACAAGGCGGCGGCAGGCAAGATCGCGCGGGACCTGCACCGGATGGGCTTCGGACTGATGGCCACGGCGGGGACGGCCGACTGGCTGGAGATGATCGAGCTGCCGGTCGAACGGGTGCGCAAGGTCTCGGAGGGCTCGCCGCACGTGGCCGACGCCGTGGCTTCGGGCCGGGTCGCCCTGGTGATCTCGACGCCCCTTGGGCCGACAGCCTATGCCGACGGCCAGGCGATCAGGCGGGCGGCAATAGGCCACCGCGTGCCGCTGCTGACGACGCTGTCGGCGGCCTCGGCGGCCGTATCGGGCATCCGCGCGCTGCGCGATCGCGAGCTGAAGGTCCGGGGCCTGCAGGAGCACTACCGCTCGCAGCCGCGGCCGGCAAGCCGCCTCTGAGCTGCCGGTCCGCGGTGCCCCAAAGCACTCGGACACCAACCGATCGGCGCGGCTAGTAGGAGTCTGCCTGCCCCTCGATCGCGCTTCCGCCGAGGCGACACGCGCAACTGACCGTAGCGGCCTGGCGGACCCACGCGTCGTATCACAGTGCAAAGCATGTCTCGAATCACACGGCTCCACGCGATCCTGGCGTCGGCGATGCTGGTCGCCTTCTTGGTGCTGCTCGCGGCGCCAGTCGGCGCGCTGAGCGGCGCGGGCCCTGCCGCGCGCCCATCGGGTGCCACCGGCGGCGCGCGAAGCGCTGCCGGCGGCGCGAATGCCGCCGCGGCTGGGCGCGCCCAGGCGACCACGGAACCGACGGACGGCCCGATACCCGGCCCGACGCCCCCGCCCGCGACCCCCGTGCCCGCCAGCCCCACTCCAGACGGCTCGGTGGGCATCTGTGTCATCCGCGGTCGGCAGACGGCGGACGCCCAGCGCGTGGAGCGAGGCAAGACGGTCGGCCTACGCCTCGAGCTCAGCGCCGAGTGCCCGGACGAAGTGCGCGGGCGCGCCGACATCATGCTCGTCGTGGACCACTCCGGCTCGATGGGCGAGCTGGGCAAGGACGAGGCGGCGCGGCAGGGCGTGCGGCAGTTCGTGGACGGTGTCGACTTCTCGCGCCACACGGTCGGCCTGGTCTTGTTCAACGAGGACCCGTATGTGGCGCAGCCGCTGACGACGCGCGCCGACAGGCTGCTGCGCGCCATAGAGACCGCCGGCAAGCCGACGGGCGGCACCGACATCGCCTCGGCGATCAGGTTGGCCGACGGGGAGCTGGAGCTGCGCAGCCGCGACGAGGCCGTCGCCATCATCGTCCTGATGACCGACGGCATCAGCAGCGAGGAGTCGATGCTCGAGGCGGCGGTGGAGGCACGTGACCGCGGGACGGTGCTGTTTACCATCGGGCTCGGCGACGACGTTGCCGAGGCGCCGCTCCGCAAGGTGGCGACGACGCCGGACCACTACTACTTCGCTCCGGGCGCCGAGCAGCTGGCCGAGATCTACGTGCGCATCGCCAGCGTGATCCGGACGTTCGCGGTAGCCGACGTCGAGGTCGCGGACTGGTTGTCGAGCGGAGTGATCTACGTGCCCGGCACCGGTCGGCCCGACGAGCCGAACGAAGGCGCATCCCTCAAGTGGTGGCGCCCGTTCCTTACCGACGAGCCAACAGTCATCAGCTATCGTGTCCTGCCGTCGGAGCTTGGGCGGCAGCGACCCAGCGCCAACACGTTCGCCGACTACGCCGACGGTGACGGTGTGCGCCGTCGCTTCAACTTCGAGCCCGCCGAGATAGAGGTGGTCGAGCCGGAGGTGCACCTGGCGCACCTGCCGCTCGCGTGGCGCAACACGTGCGTGCCCAAGACGGCGTGGGCCGACGTGGTGCTGGCGATCGATGTGTCGGCCAGCATGCAGGGCGACAAGCTGACCCAGGCGATCGCGGCCTCGAAGAGCTTCCTGCAGGTGCTCGACTTGACGCGCAATCAGGCGGCCGTGGTCGGCTACGCGGGCGAGGCCGATCTGGCCCAGCCGCTGACGAGCAACCTCGGCGACCTGGAGGCGGCGCTCGACGGGCTGGCGTCGCTGTCCGGCACTCGTCTCGACAAGGGGATCGCGACGTCCCTGGCGGAGCTCGGATCGGAGCGCCACCGCGACCGCAATCTGCCGGCCATCGTCCTCCTCACCGACGGGCGGCAGGTCGAGGAGGTCGGCGAGGTGATCTTCTGGTCGGAGCTGGCGCGGGACAGCGGGGTCGTGCTGGTCACGATCGCGCTAGGCAACGACGCGGACAACGAGCTGCTGCGCGAGATAGCGACCACGCCGAACCACGCCTATCATGCACCCGACGCCGGCGACCTGCACGACATCTACGCGAAGATCGCCGGCATCGTCCGCTGCAGATAGCATGGTAGGCGGCGAGCCGGGCCAGGTCCCGGCAGCGACGCGACCTCAACCCACCACCTCTCGGAGTACCATGAGCGCCTCAGTTCCCCTTGAGACGGGACGGGCTGCGCCCACCGC
>JBJYWW010000199.1:0-7876 GCA_046259645.1 Anaerolineae bacterium | reverse complement strand
ACGGACCCCAGTCGCTCGCCGTCCGCCGTGACGGCCATGGCCGCGCCGGCTCCACGCGGCGTCGTTCCCCACGTCTCGATCACGGTTGCCAGCGCGACCTGACGGCCGTCACGCAGCCACTGGTCTAGTTGGGCCACGATATCGCGCGTGCGGCACCTCCTCTTGGCGCGACGCCTGCAGGCGTCGGCTAATGTGCCTGACGGCGTGCGTTGCGGCAAGCGGCTGTTTGACGCGCCATACCTCCAAGGCTAGAAGTACGTGTGGTCTGCGGGCGCCGCACCTGGCGCTCGCGAGTGTCGCCTTGAGCACGAGCCAGCAGGAGTGCGCCATGTTGAGCGGAGCCGAGCGGCAGGCAATCCTCGATCGCATCGCGGGCAACGTCGAGCAGTTCGACGACGACACGCTAGTCGAGCTCGAGCGCCTGACCGACCCGGAGACTCACACGGTCGGTGGCGAGCGGCCGGCCGCTGAGACCGGGCTGTCGCGGCGCCAGCTCATCGCCGGCGCGGTCGCCGGCGGCACGATCGTCGCTCTAGCCGGGGCCGGAGTGACGGCCGTCGTGCGCGGCGGAACGGACGACGCCGAGCTGTCCGAGCTGCGCGAGGTCAACGAGCTGTACGAGGAGCTCGAGCGGGCGGACATCGACGCGGCGGTCGCCGCGGCGATTGGGGCCTACGGGTCGGAGGTCGAGGTGGCGCAGGGCACGGCCGACGCCTTGTCCGCCGGTCTCGAGCTGGTGGACAGGGTGCTGGCGACGGCGGCAATTCAGTTGGATCCCGGCATCGCTACGGCGCTCGAGGACCAAGTGCTCGGGCCGGGGCGCAAGGCGGCGACGGACCTCTATGCTCTCGGCGACAGCTGGGTGATTACGGTTGAAGAGCCGCTCGAGGCGCGGCTCGCGGCGCGCGCCGACACTCGACGCGCGATAGAGCGGGCGAAGGCAGGCTAGGTCTCGCTGCACCCCGCTGGGTGCCGGAGATCAGCTCTCGGGCAGCTAGGGCCGCCGTCGGCCCGCCGGGGAGCGACGAGGCGTGACGTCGGCCCGACAACGAGCGGCCGGTTCGGGAGTCGGCGCGCCGCGGTAGCGATCTCATCGGCCGCAGGCGCGCCGGTGAGGGGCGCCGAGGGGCGAGCGTAGGCTAGGCGCTACGGCGTGGTGGTCTCCCCAGCCCGCGCGCCCCGGCCCGACCAGGGGAGCCACAGCCGCTCCGCGGAAGCCTCCGGCGTGGTCGAAGCCGTGGGCGTGGTCGAAGCCGTGGGCGTGAGCGTGGCCGTAGGCGTGATCGAAGCCGTGGGCTTGGGCTCGGTTGTCGAGGTAGAGGTAGAAACCGACGTGGGCTCGGGAGTCGCTGCCGTCGGTGTGACGCCCGGGGTCGCGGCCGAGGGCGACGCGGTCAGCGTGACGTCGGGCGGCTGCGCGAGATCGGGAGCGACCTTGAAGGCGAACGCGTCGTCGGTGCCGTCGCGGTCGGCCTGAAGCGGGATCGGCGGCGCTAGCGGGAAGTCGGTCGACGTCGATTGGCCTGCCACGTACAGGGCGCCCGCGGCGTCCAGCGCGATCGCGCGCGGGATGTCGAGGCCGCGCCCGCCCAGGTATGTCGCGAAGTCCAGACCCGCGCCGGTCGGGTCGAGCACTGCCACGTAGGCGTCGAACGGCCCGCGCCGGCTGGTCTGAATCGGGTTGGCCAGGGGCGCGTTGCTCGACGCGCTGCACGTGGTGACGTACGTTCGCCCGGCGCCGTCGACTGCGACCGAGGCTATCGGGCCGTCCGGGAAGCGACTGCCGTCTGGCAGCCGGGGCACACCTGGGGCAGGCGTTGGAGTGGCCGGGACGCGGGGCTCGTCCATCGCGGCGCAGTCGGCCTCGACGGCACTGCCGCCGAGGAACGTGCTGTACACCAGCGACTGGCCGTCAGCCGCGATCCGGCTGACGAACAGGTCGGACGGACCGGATCGCTGGCGCGACAACGGGCTCTCCAGCGGGATCACCGGCGAGTGGGTGCGCCCGACGATCGACACTTCCCCGCCCGCGACGACCGCTATCCCTGTGCCGAAATCGTCGAGGCGCCCGCCGAAGTACGTCGCCCACTCGACCGCCGGACCATCCGGTGCGAACTTGGCGACGAACGCGTCGGCGCCGCCGGCGTTGGCCAGCTGCAGAGGGTTGGTGACCCGGAAGTTGACCGACTCCGTCACGCCGACGATGTAGGCGCTTCCATCGCCGTCGACGGCGATGTCGCGTGCCATGTCGCTCACCGAGCCGCCGAGGTGCGTGCTGTATACGACGTCGTCGCCGGCGGGCGCGAGCTTGACGACGAAGGCGTCCGTGACGCCACGGTTCAGGGGATAGAGCGCGTTGACCGCGGGGAAGTTGGAGCCGGTCCATCCGGTGACGTAGACGAATCCGGCGGTGTCCACCGCGATGCCCTTGCCCAGGTCGCGCGCAGTGCCGCCGAGCGGCGTGCTGAACTCCATCGCGCTGCCGTCCGGGCTGAGCTTGGTCGCGAACGCGTCGCCCGAGAAGATGCCGTCAGACAGGTTCACCCTGTCCTGCAGGTTGTTCGCCATCGGGAAGTCAGGCGACATGGTGTAGCCGGTCAGGTGGGCCCGGCCGATGCTGTCGACGGCGATGTCGAGGGCTTCGTCCTGGCGGCTGCCGCCGAAGTACGTCGCGTACACGAGCGACGTGCCGTCCGGGGTAAGCTTGGCGACGAAGGCGTCCTCGAGGAGCCCCGTGTTGCCGGGGGCGGGCTGAAGCGGGGACTGGGTTGGGAAGTCCGCGGACGTGGTGGATCCCGCCACGTACGCGAAGCCCTCGGCGTCCACTGCGACGCCGCGCGCCACCTCGCTGCGACCGCCGCCCAAGTACGTGCTGTACAAGAGCTGGGGTGCCGGTGCTTGCGCGGGCAGGCCCGGGCCGAGCGGTCGGGTGGAGTTGGCGCGCGCTGAATCGCCGTCGCGCGGTGACTCGCCGGCTGGGGGTGGATTGCCGCCAAGCGCTTCTGATGTGCCGAGTGCAGCCGGGCTGTCGATCGCTCCGGGGCTGCCGATGTCGGTCGCGCCGACCCGCACGGCGCCGTAGCGCGGCACATTGGTGACCCAGCCGTCGGGATCGTCGGACAGCAGGAAGTGGAGCACGCCGGGCAGCGGCCGCACAGGCGTCAGCTCGACCTGCTCGATTCCGCTGCTCGTCGCGACGGGATAGGCCAGGCGCTGCACCGCGCTCGCCGCGTCGTGGGGTACCACGAGAACGGCGTCGGCCAGCAGGAACACGGTCCGGTCGCCGGCCACCGCGCGATACCGCACTTTGGGCGCGAACTGTCCGCGGTTCGGCACGAACCCGCCGAGCAGCCCGGGAGTCCCCGCGCTGCTCGGCGCGGCGCCGCGAGCTCCAGCGGCGGCTGTAACGAGCAAGCCTAGGGCGAGCGAGAGCGCTACTAGCGCACAGCAGCGACGTCGCGCGGCCGTTGGCGACAGCCGCTTCGTGGAGCGCCCGTGCCCGTTGGCGGCCACCCTCAGCGCTTGCTGATCTTGCCGGCGCACTCCACGCAGAGGGTGGCAGAAGGTATGGCTTGCAGCCGCTCGGCGGGAATCGGCTTGCCGCACTCCTCGCAGATGCCGTACAGCCCCTGCTCGGCCCGCTCGAGGGCGTCCTCGAACTCCTCGATGCGCTTCTCGATGTGCTGGCGCACGACGACCGCCGACTGCCACGTGGAGTAGCCGGCGCTGCCGCCCCCCAGCTCCACCTGCGGCGGGTGCGTGGCCTCGTCGGTGTACTCGGCCAACTCTGCCTTCGCTTCCGCAAGATCGGACTTCAGCTGGGCGATGACTTCTTCGTTTCGTGTTTCAGACATCGGAGCCTCCGGAGCCACCATCGAGGTGCGCTCGACCGCCGGCGCCTTGTGCGGCGCATCTCGGCAACGCGTGCGTGCTATTCGCGAGACGGCGGGGCCGTCATCCCGACGGTGCCGCATCGCTTTCGACAGGGGCTCTGCGGCGCCGGCGCCATCACGCCGGTGAGGGCAACGTCGTGGCTCGACGCCGGCTCGCCCCGGCACGTCCGGGCGCGCTTGCGCAGCGGGCCCTAGATAGTCGCCCACACAGCGGCGCTGGCAACGCCGCAGCAGCGGCACGATACCACGACGGAGACGGCCCGGCAAGGGCCTTCCCGCGCAATGTCGCGACCCCTCCGTCGCTCCGATCCGTGGTATGCTGATCGCGAACGCCGACACCTCCGTCTGCCTGCAATCCTGCTTGCCGGCACTCGGGCGTTTGTAGCCAGGGGGCGAGTATGAGCGCGCGATCGATGGCTGTCCGGGCCGCTCTCGTGTTGTCGGTGCTGTCCGTGGCTTTGGCGACCGGCTACGCGGCGGGAGCGGCGGCCGCGGGGGCGGGCACCGGTACGGACGCACTGGCCCTGGCCGACCCCGGGGTCTTCAGCCTTGAGCTCGGCGGCTTCAACAGCCTCGAGGACGTGCTGGCGGTCGAATCCGATGACGTCTGGGCAGTCGGGGACGGCATCGTGCACTACAGCGCGGGCGAGTGGAGCCAGGTGGCCGGTATGGAGGGGCCGGCGTTCCACGCCATCGACGGCTTCTCGAGCGATGCGCTGTGGGCCGTTGGCGAGGTGCGCGACGTCGGCTGCGACCGCTACGGGATCGTGATGCGGCGCGACGCCGTTGGGTGGCACAGCGAGCCGGTCGGCAGCCATCAGCCGTTGTTCGACGTCGCGATGGTGTCGGAGACGGAGGGCTGGGCCGTAGGTGGAATCGACGTTCCGGTGATCCTGCATTACGACGGTGAGCGATGGTCCGAGGTCGGCGCGCCGGAGACGGGCGGGCTCTTCGCGGTGCACCTCACCAGCGCTCGATCCGGCTGGGCCGTCGGCGATCGGGGCGCGATAGTGCGCTTCGACGGCCGCGACTGGATCGCTGCACGCTCACCGACGTACTCCAGGCTGCTCGACGTCCACATGCTCGACGAAGAGACGGGCTGGGCCGTTGGCGAAGGCAACTACACCCAAACGGGGATCATCCTCGCTTACGAGGACGGCGAGTGGGTGGTGGATCTCGAGGATCAGACGCCGGTGCTGGGCGCTGTGCTCACTCTTGGCCCCAACACCGCCGTCGCGACCGGTCTGCATGGAGTGCTGCTGCACTTCGATGGTGACAGATGGCGCGAGATCGGGCGCACGTACCCGGGCGGATACGTGCCGTACACGGTCGACGGCTCGGGGCCGGAAGGCGGCGGTACGTGGTCGGAGGGGGACGGTGTTGGGCCGGAGGGCGGCGGTGCGGAGTCGGGGGGCGACGGTGTGGGGCCGGACGGCAACGGTGCGTGGCCGGCTGCCGGTGATCTGGTGGTGGTCTCGGCCACCGGACCGCAATCGAGGCTCGCCGACGCGACTGCGCGTCGGGACAGGGTCCTTCACAGCGGGCGAATACCGGCCGCTCTCGACGGTGCGGCGGAGCCAGAGGGCGCCGTGGAGCCGGACGATGCGACGAAGCCAGACGGCGCGACGGAGCCAGACGGCGGCGGGATGCCGGCACCACCCGGCGGCTATGGATTCGAGGGCGCCGGGCTGCGTGGTCTCGGCTCGATGCCGGATGCCGAGACCGTTCTCGCCGTCGGCGACGCCGGGCAGATCGTCCTCGTCGACGACCGCGTCTGGTCCGAGGTGCACTACGGTCGCCAGCTGGAGGCCATCGACATGCGCAGCGTGGACGACGGTTGGGCCGTGGGACCTGACGGGCTGCCGCTGCACTGGGACGGCAGTAGGTGGTCGGCGCACACCATCGATCGCCGCGCGCGAGACCTCAACGACGTGGCCGTCCCCGGCGCGGGGGATGCCTGGGCCGTCGGTGACCATGGCGCGGTGGCGCACTGGGACGGCGCCGCCTGGTCGCTCTGGCCCAAGTTCACCAGCGCCGATCTGGATGCCGTCTCCTTCAGCGCTCCTGACGATGGTTGGACGATCGCCAACATCTACGACGAGCTGATGGGCACGATCGAGGCGAGGGTCTTTCACTGGGACGGCAGGGAGTGGAGCCAGGCGTTCCGGCTGTGTCACGGCTACCTTGTCGATGTAGCTAGCCGCGGCCCGAACGACGTCTGGCTCGCCGCGTCCGGTGACGCCGTGCTGCACTTCGACGGCACCGACTGGGCCTGGCATCCGGTCCTTGGCGCCGACCGCCCCGACGACTACGGCGCGACGGTCAGGAGAATCGCCCTGACCGAGCACGGCGGATGGGGCGTGGGCAGCGGGCTGGCGTCGCTCGATGGGGGCACGTGGCGCACAGTGCCGACCGATGCCTCGTGGCCGTGGTTGGAGGCGTTTGCTATCGATCACCGGGACGGGCTATGGGGCCTCGCCGAGTTCAGCGAGTACACGGACAACATCCTGCTGTCCGGTGACTCCCGGTATGGGACTCGAGTTGTCTACTGGCCCGGCGCAGGGCAGCTGGGGATCGCTCACGAGCAGGTCCTCGACCTACGCGACCTCGACGCGGTGGTGGACGCCGCCGGTCGGACGCACGTGTGGGTGGTCGGCGGGGCGTCGACGATCGTGCACTACACCGCGTCGGCGCCTGGCGCAGTGCCCCCCGAGCCGACCGCGACCCCACGGCTACCGGCGCCCGATCCCTATCCCACCCCGACGCCTCGCTCGAGCCTGCGCCCCGACGAGATCGCCGAGTCGATCCTTGACGACTACGACCACGACGGCGAGCTCGGTCTCCGCGTCATCCAGGTAGAGCTGCTAACGGTGGCGGACGTCGAGGACCGGCTCGCGCACTACCTCGGTGACGACTACACGCAGCATGGTTGGCGGTGGCGCTGGCGCGAGCCGGTCACCTGCCATAGCTGGCGTCCCGTGTGGCTTGCCCTTGTCGAGGGCGATTGGTCCGGCGTCTACTCGAACCCCGGCAGCCTCGCCGTGTTCATTCTCGATGGCGCCACTGGGTGGGAGGAGGTCGTGCTCTTCGTGACGCCTATTCGCGGGCGCCTGCACCTGCCGCTGGTGGTTGGCGGCGGCGGTCGCGAGTACGTGTACCCCACCCGACCGCCGCGCGAGCTAACTCCGGAGATTATCAAGGACGTCGCGGGACCATGCCCGACCATGACCCCGTATCCGACGTCCGAAGGCCCACCGGGTGCCTACCCCGGCCCTGCCCAGCGCGACTGACGGAGGCTGCAGGACAGCCGGACTGAAGGGTGGACGGAGGCTGCACGGCGGACGGGGGCTGCAAGTTGGACAGAGGGTGCAGGGCATACGAAGGCCGGAGCCCAACCGCGAGCGGCGCCCGGAGCCCCTATGCTATACTGCGGCCGCGACGGGCAGTGAGGTCCCTAGATACGCGCCCCCCTAGCTCAAGTGGCAGAGCAGCGGGCTTTTAACCCGTTGGTTCTCGGTTCGAGTCCGAGGGGGGGTACCTTATTTCTCGGGCCTCTCGGGGCGCCACGGCGACTCTGAGAGGCCTTCTGACTGCAATATTGACTGCAATCAGGTTCTAGACGGCCCCACCAAGCACGTCGTCAAGCCGTTCGACTGCCTCCCGCTGCACCTCTCGCGGCACGTGCGAGTAGGTGCCGAGCGTGAGCGAGATCTGCGAGTGCCCGAGGGTCTCTTGCACCGTTCGCGGGTTAGCGCCTTGGGCCAGCATCAGCGTCGCGAAGCCGTGCCGCAGATCGTGGAAGCGCAGTCGAGGCTGCCCGGCATCGTCGAGGAGCCGTTGCAGCGTGTGCGTGACGTAGCTGGCGTCGAGCGGCTGGCCGTGCGCCGAAATGAAGACGAGATCGCTGTCGGGCCACTCGGGCGCGTACTCGCGCTCGCGCGCCAGTTGCGCTCGCTGTCGCCACAGCGCGGCGAGAGCCGTGC
>JBJYWW010000198.1:0-7385 GCA_046259645.1 Anaerolineae bacterium | reverse complement strand
CAACCTGGCGCTCCGCCGGACGGTGGCGAGCCTGGCATACTGCTGATACGATTCGGCGGCGCTGACGTCGGTCCGGAGGAGCCAGTCCGGTAGGCTGGTACTCTGACTCGACCCGGATGACCTGTGCGGGGTGCCGGGCTGGGAGTTGTGTCGGGCTACCGACCACCGACGCCGACCACCTACGCCGACCACCAACGCCGACCACCAACGCCGACCGCCCGACGTCGATCACGGAGGGCCCAGCATGCGCGCGATGCGTCTCATGCTCGTCGCTTTGCCCATAGCCATCGCGGCCGAGGTGCTGCACTGGCACGACACGATGCTGTTCGTCGCCTCGGCGATCGCCATCATTCCGCTCGCCGCCATCCTGTCCGAAGCCACCGAGGCCCTCGCGGAGCGCACCGGTCCGCGCATCGGCGGGCTACTCAATGCCACGCTGGGCAACGCCGCCGAGCTGATCATCGTCGTCGTCGCCATCAACGCCGGGCGGACCGAGCTGGTCAAGGCCTCGATCGTCGGCTCCATCCTAGGCAACCTGCTGCTCGTGCTCGGGTTCAGCTTGCTTCTGGGCGGCCTGAAGAACGGCGTACAGCGATTCGATCGCAGCAAAGTGACGATCGACGCCACGATGACGATTCTCGCGGCCATCGTCATCAGCGTGCCGTCGCTCTTCATCAGCGAGATCGGGGACGACTTCGTGCGCGTTGAGTCGCTCAGCCTGCTGACGGCGGCCGTCGTGATGCTCCTGTACATCGCGTCCATCGTGTACACGCTGCGCGAGTCGGCGGACGACAGGCGGTATGGGCCCGTCATCGAGCCCAGCCACAACGGGCCGGATTGGAGCCCGGCCGTGGCGACCGGGATCATGGCAGTCGCTGTCGTCGGCATCGCCGTGATGAGCGAGTACCTCGTCGCCTCGCTCGACTCGGTCACGCACACGATGGGGCTCAGCGAGTTCTTCGTCGGCATCATCGTGGTACCGATCATCGGGAACGTCGCAGAGCACACCGTGGCGGTGAAGGTCGCGATGGAGGACAAGATGGACTTGAGCCTGGCGATAGCCTTCGGCTCGAGCCTGCAGATCGCGCTGTTCGTGGCGCCGATGGTGGTGTTCTTGTCGCTGCTCATCGGGCACCCGGTCAACCTGGAGTTCACGACGCCCGAGGTCGTCGCCTCCATCGCCGCCTCGATCATCGCGGCGATGGTCGCGTTCGACGGCCGCTCCAACTGGCTGGAGGGCGCGATGCTGCTAGTCGTGTACCTGATCCTAGCGGTGGGCTTCTTCTACCTGCCGGGCGCCATGTAGGTCGGCGCGGTAGGTTTGGGTGCGATGTGACGGAGACGGCGGTGCCCGAGGTTGATGCCGGAGCGGGCGTGACAGGCGGCGACGGGCAGCTGGCGACGGTGCCAGGCTCGGGCCCAGGAGCCAAGCCAGTCGTGACAGGCGGCGGCGGGCAGCTGGCCGCGAGGCCGACGACGGCGCGAGGCGTGAACCCGGGCCCGACGCGCTTTGAGTGCAGCCGACCGCCGTTCGGTGTCTATGTCATCGTCGGGCTGCAGCTCCTCATCGTGCTCTCGAACTGGGCGGATGTGGTGCGGCTGGGGCTCGACCTGAGCCCGCTCGCGCTGCCCGACCTGCCGAACCAGGCGCTCGCGCAATGGCTGAGCGTAGGGATCACGCTGCTTGTCGCGGTAGTGGCGGTCGGGCTGCTTGCCCTAAGGCGATGGGCGTGGTTCGCGACCATGCTGATTCAAGGGGCGGCGCTCGCGTACGGCATTCGGCTGTACTTCGAGGGTGGCGAGCCGTACCTCAGCTTGCTGCTCAACTCCCTGGCGGTCTTCTACCTGAACCAGCGCGACGTCAGGCGGTGCTTCGAGAAGACATCGGCTAACGTGATGCAGGGCGCCGCGTCGGGGCCAGCGCCGTGAGTGACACGGAGCTGCTCCGTCGCTTCGAGCCCATCGCGCGCTACGCCGACGGCGAGCTCTTCCATCCGTGCGCCGTGGACGAGTACGTCCGCGAGTGCAGCTTGTGGCTGACGGACCCGGACGGAAACGGGCACCTGCTGGCGGCGTGCGGTCAGCTCGACCTCGACGGCCTCGCCGACGTGGGCGACGTGCCGCCCGGCCATCGCCTAAACCTGCGGTTCGTCGACGAGCCCCTCGGACCGCTGGCGCTGCAGAGATGGCAGCGGCTGACGCACCGCGGCCGATTCGGCGGCTCGGGTCGACTGTGGCGCGTGCCGCTCCACTCGCGGGTCGTGGACTCCTTGCTCGACCTGACGCTGGCCGTGCGCGGGCGCGTACCCGGCGGGACCGCGGCGGCGGCGGACATCAAGGTTCGGGAGATACGGGAACGGGACGGTCGCTACCCGTACTACGGCCGCGTCATTCGCGAAGGCGGCTGGATCGTCTTGCACTACCTGTTCTTCCTGCCGATGAACGATTGGCGCTCCGGGTTCAACGGCGCCAACGATCACGAGTCGGACTGGGAGCAGGTGCTGGTGTATCTCTATCCGGACGGGCTCGGGCGCCCGACGCCGCGGTGGGTCGCGTGCGGCGCGCACGACTTCACCGGCGACGACATGCGTCGGCGGTGGGACGATCCGCGGCTCGAGAAGGACGACACGCATCCGGTGGTGTACGTAGGTGCCGGGTCGCATGCGACCTACTTCGAGCCAGGCGACTACGTGATGGAGGCCGAGCCGCGGATCCTGCGGCGCTTCAAGCGCGTGGTGACCGCCGTGCAGGACGCCTGGCGCGAGCGCCTGGGGCAAGGCCGCGACGCGGCGGACGCCGGCGACCCGTGGCGGTCACTGCTGAGCGTGCCGTACGTCGACTACGCCCGCGGCGACGGCGTCAGCCTTGGCCCTGGTCAGGACCACGAGTGGACGCCCCTTTCGATCTCGGACGCCCAAGGGTGGGTGCACAACTACCGCGGGCTCTGGGGGCTCGACACGCACGATCCGCTCGGTGGCGAGCGGGCCCCGGCCGGGCCGAAGTACAACCGGGACGGCTCCGTGCGGACGTCGTGGCTCGACCCTCTTGGATGGGCCGGTGTCGACAAGCTGTTTCCGCCGCCGGACGTGCCCGGCCAAGCCCGTCGGCGCGCTCTCGAGCTGAACGAGCAGGCGGACGCGTTGACCGCCCAGATCGACGAGGCGCGGGCGGCGCTGCGGCAGCTCGCGCTCGACGTCGAGGCGCTCGAAGCCACCGAGTACCTCAGCGCCGACGACCAGGCGCGGCAGGCCGAGCTGGCCGAGCGGCTGGCCGAGCTTCACGACCTACAGGCGAAGCGCGCGGCGGTGCTCGACACACGGCAGGCAGTCGTGGCCTACGGCGCTGCCGCAGAGCAGGGCGAATGGGGCGCTGCCGAAGCGCACCTGGAGTCGCCACACCGACCGGCACCGCCGCTCGACGGGCACAGCCGGCTGATCGACGTGTGGGCCGCGCTCAGTGGGGCTCTCGCGATCGTCGTGGCGACCGTGCTGCTCGTGCTGCAGCCGCCGGGCTGGGTGCAGCTGGCGGCGCTTACCGCCGTGGCGATCGGCGCCATCGAGGCCGCCACCCGGGGTAAGCTCGGCGACTACCTGATGCGCGTAGTCGTGGCTCTGGCGCTGGTGGCGGTGGCGATCCTCGTGTGGGAGTTCTGGCGTTTCATCATAGTCGGGGCCATCGCCGTGGTGGCGCTGTACATGGTGCGCGACAACCTGCGCGAGGCGCTGCGCGGCTAGGCGTCGGGCTCTGTCGACGGGCCAACGCGGGGGACACGCGGAGCCGTCGACGGGCCCGTGCGAGGCCCCCGGTGCCGTCGACGGGCCCGTGCGAGGCCCCCGGTGCAGCCGACGGGCCCATGCGAGACCTCAGGCGCCACCCTATAATACGGGCGCGATGCAGCAGTCCGCAGCCTCCAGCGATTCTCGCCGGCACACCGAGCGCGTGCTCGAGCTCGTCCGCTCGTTCCGACTGGCGCTGCCGGTGACCGTGTTCCTGGCGGTGCTCGCGCACCAGGCTTGGCAGGCTTCAGTGGTCGACCAGTGGCAGCCCTCGTGGCGGATCGCCACTGGTGTCCTGTTCTACGGCGTCGTCGGCCCCCTCGTCACCTTCTTCATGCTCGACTGGATCGAGCGCGCGCTCGTCGAGCAGGAGGAGGCGGTGAGCCGCTTCAACCGCGAGCTGGAGGAGCGTGTGGCCGAGCGAACGACGCAGCTGCGCCAGGCGACGTCCGAGCTGCGCACCAAGAACGACGAGCTCACGGCCGCGAACGCCGAGCTGATGCAGCTCGACGCGATGAAGAACGAGTTCGTGGCGTTGGTCAGCCACGAGCTGCGGGCGCCGCTCACGAACATCAACGCGTCAGTCGAGCTGCTGCTGCAGCGGGGACCGGATGACCGCGATCGCGAGAAGCTCGAGATCGTCGGGCAGGAGGCGTCGCGCCTGACCGGGCTGGTGCAGAGCGTGCTCGACGTCAGCCGGATGGAGGCGGGACTGCTCGAGATCAACCCCGCCCCCGTGGCCACGCGCGAGCTGTGCGAGTCGGCCCTCAGGCGGTCGGGCGCGCTGCTGGAGGGCCGCGAGTGCACGGTCAGCATCGCCGATGGGACGCCCGGCGTGCTGGCTGACGCCGACCGGGTCCACCAGGTGCTGCGCAACCTCCTCGAGAACGCGGCCAAGTACTCGCCTGGCGGCTCGCCGGTCACGGTGGCGGCCCGGCCGGTGCCCGATGAGGACGCGGTCTTGCTCTGCGTCACGGACCACGGCATCGGAATCCCGGCTGACCAGCTCGAGCGGGTGTTCGAGCGCTTCCACCGCGTCGAGCGCGGTGACGCGCGGGAGACGTACGGGCACGGCCTCGGCCTCTACATCGCGCGGCGGATCGTCGAGCTGCATCGCGGGCGAATGTGGGTGCGCAGCACGCTCGGTAGCGGGTCCACTTTCTTGTTCACCCTGCCGGCTGCTCCGGAGTAGCGATGAGCAGCGAGGCGGAAGCGCGCAATGCGGGTGTCGCACGGCCGAGCGGCACGCCGCCCCCGGGCATCCTCGTGATCGACGACGACGAGAACCTGACGCGGCTCTTGCGCGAGTCGCTCGAGGAGGCGGGGTACGATGTGCTGTCGGCCGGCAACGGCGTCGACGGCATGCGCGAGCTCTACGCCGGCCGGCCCGACCTGGTCGTGCTGGACGTGATGATGCCCCGACTGGACGGGTGGGCGACGCTGTCGCGTATCCGCGAGATGTCCGACGTGCCGGTGGTCATGCTCAGCGCGCGTGACGCCGAGAGCGATCGGCTCCGGGGCTTCGAGCTAGGCGTCGACGACTACGTCACCAAGCCCTTCTCGCTGCGCGAGCTCAACGCGCGCATCAGGGCCGTGCTGACCCGCGCCGCCCAGGGCGCGGCGTCCGCCGGCACCCCGCCTCTGACCGTCGCCGACCTGGTGATCGACTTCGCGTCGCGGCGGGTGCTGAAGGGCGGCGAGCCCGTGCAGCTCACCCCGACGGAGTATCGCCTGCTGGCGACCCTGGGCGAGAGCTTCGGGCGCACGGTGAGCCACGAGCAGCTGCTGGAGGCGGCCTGGGGACCGGAGTATCTCGACGAGCCTGGCTACGTGAAGCGCTACATCTGGTACTTGCGGCAGAAGATCGAGGACAACCCGTCGCAGCCGCGCTATGTCGAGACGGTGCGCGGGTTCGGCTACCGGTTGCGGAAGGACACCGCTTCGTGAGCAGCACGCGGCGGTCATCTGGCCGTGATCGTCACACCGTGATCATCACCCGAGGAGACGCATGATGTACAAGGAAGTAGTCGACAAGATCGCCCAGCTCGTCACGACTTCGTTCGGTCTGGTGGCGGCGCTGGCCTGGAACACGGCGATCCAGAACTGGTTCGACTCCGCCGAGTCGCTGCGGTCGGGCGGGCCCCTGCTGTATGCCATCATTGTGACGATTGTCGCCGTCCTCGCGACGGTGTGGGTTGGCCGGGTATCGGCGCGGTTGGCCGGCGACGAGAAGCTCGAGGAAGACGCGGGCTAGCGTTGGGGGGCAGGAAGTTGGGATTGGCGGAGGCAGGCGCGGCGTGGTGACAGCATTGGTGACGGCGTCGATGCGGCGCGGTGCATTGGTGCTGCAGAGTGCCATGGTGCGGCGGAGTGCGCTCGTGGCCGTGCTGGGCGTTGCCGCAGTCCTGAGCGGCGCGGTCGCGACCTACGCCGCGCTCGCGCCGGGCTTCGATGGCGTCGCCGCGGCAGGTGTCTCGCCCGCCGGTGACTTCGATGACGGCGCCGTGCCAGCCGTCGGCAAAGCCCCTGCAGACGGCACCAGTGCTGGGCACGTCGGGCTCACCCAGGCCTCCGGTAGCTACGTTCCCGCGGCGACGTGGGTCAGCGCCGGCGGGCGGCTGCCGGCCGGCGCGTGGGTCGAGGCGAGCGGCATCGACATGGCCGACGACGGCCGCGTGTTCGTGGCTGACGCCGGCGAGGCGCGGATCACGGTCATCGAGACGGACGACTCGGTCGGGGTGGTGGTGCCGCCGTCCGCCGGGCCCGGCGACGGGCTGGTGTCGCCGCGCCACATCGCGGTGGACTCGGCGGCGGGGCGCCTCTACGTCGCCGACCAGGGCGCCGATGCCGTCAAGGTGTTTGGCCTCGACGGCGCGCCGCTGGCGAGCTGGACAGGCGTCCAGCAGCCGGTCGGCGTGGCGGTCGCGCCGGACGGGACCGTGGTGGCGGCATCGGCCGCAACTGGTCGCGTGCACCGCTTCGCCGCGGACGGCACCGAGCTGGCAGCTTGGCCGGGCATCGACACCGGCACGGGCGCGCGCGTGCGGGCCATCGACGTGGACGCGGACGGGTCGGTGTACGTGCTCGACGGAACCGGGCGCCTGCTGCGCGTCTTCGATAGCGGGGGCACGCTCGTCAGCGATATCACGGTGCGGCTGGACGATGGGCCGGTGCAGGCCTTCGACATCGACGTCGACTACCTGCCGCAGGTGTCGTCGACGCGGCGGATCTGGCTGGCGACCTCAAGGGGCCTTGTCCAGCACGTGCCTGAGACGGACGGCTGGCGGTGGAACCCGCTCGGCAACGACTTGGCCGCCGTGGTGGTCGACCGGGCTCGCGGCGTGTACGTCGCGACTCGCGGGCCGGTCGACGACGACCAGGTTGGCGGGCGCGTGATGCGCCTCGACTACGCCGCCGCCATGACCGGCGCCGCCGAGCGCACGTGGAGCGGCTCGATCCTCCGGTCCGGCGAGATGTCGGGTCCCGAGGTGATCGATCTCGGCGCCGACGGTGTGGCCTACGTGCTGGACCGCGGCCGCCGCGTCCAACGATTCGACCTGGGCGGCGCGCCGCTCGGGCAGCTCGAGGAGCTGAACCCGGCGGCTGTTG
>JBJYWW010000197.1:0-4280 GCA_046259645.1 Anaerolineae bacterium | reverse complement strand
GTATGGCCCAAGGAGCCTGATCCTGTACCCCCAGGAACAGCGTGTGCGGTGGCAGGTCCGGATACTGCTTGTCGACGCCCCAGAAGAAGCTCACGACCGAGCACGAGTAGTGCTTGCCGGCCAGGCGCCGCCCCTCGCGACTCGCCGGCAGCAGGTGCTGGTAGACGTAGGGCAGGTCGGCGTTGGCGATCACCGCGTCGGCCTCGATGTAGCGACCGTTCTCCAGCACCACACCACGCGCCGCCCGATCGCCGACGTCGATCCGCGCCACGGGCGCCCTGCACTCGATGGTGGCCCCGTCGCCCTCAGCCACCTCGACGAGGGCGCGCACGATCTCGTACATGCCGCCCTTCGGGAACCAAACGCCGTGCGCCAGCTCCGAGTACGGCATCATGGAGAGCGTCGCCGGCGCCTCGAAGGGGCTCAGCCCCATGTATACGTCCTGGAACGTGAACGCCGCCTTGAGGCGCGGCGAGTCGAAGAACTCCGCCATATGGCCGTAGTGCGGCACGAGCGGCTTGACCTGAGCGAGCAGCGGCAAGTTGCTCAGGCTGAAGAAGTCGGTGGCCTTGCGGAAATCACGGTTCACAAGCCGCTCGACGCCGAGATCGTAGTGTCGGCGACCCTCCGCCAGGTACCTTCGAAGGCCCTCGAAGCTGCCTGGCTCGATCGCCTCGAGCTGCTCCTCCATGGCGCGCGGGTCTGCGGTCAGGGCCAGCTTGCTCCCGTCGTCGAACACCAGGTGGTACGTGGGGTCGACGCGAACCAAGTCCAGGAGCTCGTGCATTTCGTACCCCAAGGCCGCGAGCTCGGCCTCGTACAGCCGCGGCATGACGAGCAGCGTGGGCCCGGTGTCGAAGCGGTGCCCGTCTCGCTCGATACGGTCCAGGCGACCGCCGGGCTGCTTGTTCTTCTCCAGCACCGTCACCCGCATGCCTTGCCGCGCCAGGTGCGCTGCCGCCGACAGCCCCCCGACGCCAGCGCCGACGATCACGACATGCCGGCAGCTCACGGCCGGCTCCGCCGTGGGCCGACGGCAGAGGCAGCGGCGCACAGGGCCGCCCAGCCGGCCTGCGCCGCCGCGCACCGCCGCTTGACGTCGGAGTAGTCGGGCCGCAGCACGTAGCCGTCGGCCTCGACCGCGTCCAGCACGCCTTCGAAGCGGGCGATGTAGCAGTGCCCGGCGAGGCGACACCGCTTGCTCTCGACGCTCAGGAGGTAGTCGCGCCCGGCGGCGAAGCACTCGCGCGCCTCCGCCACCCGGGTCCGCACCCAGTCGCGATAGGGCTTGCGGACGAAGTCGCCCGGGCCTATGCCGTAGTCGCTGAGAAGCTCGTTGGGCACGTTGTAATAGCCGGTCGCCACGTCGTCGTGGCTGTCGCGAAGCAAGTGCGCGATGTGCGCGCCTCGCGCGGCCTGGTACCGGCTCTCGTCGCGCGGGGCCGGCCGGCCGTACCCGATGAAGTGGTGTAGCGCCTCGGTGACCGCTGTCGCGAGCAGCCGCTCGTACACTCGCAGGTCAGCCTCGGAGACAAGCCGCCCTCGGCGGCCGACATCGAACTCCATCACGCCCATCATGTTCCGCACGTAGGAGCGAAGGCCGCCGTGCTCGTTCGCCGCGTGGTCGCTCCGGGCATGGTCGTTCACGCCGCGGTCGTTCAAGCCGCGGTCGTGCCCGGCGGCGGGCCGCTTGCCGCCCAGCAGGTGGACGAGCATGAGCTCCTCAGTCGCGGACGGCCTGACGGTCGGACCTGCGGACGGCATCGCGGTCGGGCTGTGGCTGTCCGAGGGCCCTGCGGCGGGCCATACGTCGGGCGCTCCGGTTCCGTCGCCGGGCAGGCACCTCGCGAGCAGCGATTGCTGCCGGTCGAGGAAGGCTCGGCGGTCACCGTAGTCGCTCAGGGCGAGATCGAGGTTGTCGTCGACCCACCTGAAGTAGGCGTAGGCGCGATAGGCGTCGTCGACGCGGTCACGGTCGACCAGGCACCTAATCGTGTAATACGTCTGCTTGCTGGCGGCCCTCGTGATCCTGGCCGCAAGCATGCCCGATGCCTCCGGGGAGCCGTCGACCAGCGGCGCGACGGGCGCAGTCGGGTCCACGACGGTGGCGCCCGCGGAGTCGCGCCAGCCAAAGAGCTCGGACTCGAGCACCGAGGATTGCGGATCGCGGGGCAGGGGCGAGAAAGGAAGCATGGTCGGGGCGGTATACGATTCTGCGCCGTGAGCGGTTGCGTCGTCGGCCCGATGGACGTCGGGGCACGGTCCGATCGATCCGGCGGGAACGGTACGGCGTCACTGTGTCTGACGCTCGATGAACGGGAGTGGTTAGCAGACACATCCGATTCCGTTCGTTGACGTGGCTCGGCGGTGCTACGGAGCGGCGGTCGAGGCCGGGCGCCTCAGGAGCGCCGCCGCGCTATACTGCCGGCGACTGCCCCCTCTCCTCACTCTTGATAGGCCATCTCCATGACCACCATCGACTTCCTGCTCGTCCCCGACCGGGCCGCCGCCAGGCGTGTACGCCGCGATCTGGCCACCGCGAGCCCTTCGCTCGGCGTGCTCGTCGGGACCTGGGCCAGCCTCTTGGACCTGGCGCTGAAGACGTACGTGCTCCCTGGCGACGCTCCCGACTGGCGAGACGACGTGGCCAAGACCATGTTCAGCCTGCCCGACGCCTTCTGGTCGGCAAGCCTGGACGCCGCGCCTAGCGCGACCGTCGCGACCGTCGAGCACGCCCTAGTCGGGCTGATGGAGTCGCTGCCACCCGGCTCGTCGATCGGGTCGTCGATCGGCGCGTCGGTCGGAGCAGCGGCATCCAAGGACGACCACGAGCGTGCGGCACGCCACTTGGCCGACCTGGTCGCGCTGCATGAGCAGTTGGGCGAGGCGCTCCCGGCGCACCTGGCCTCCATGCGGCGCGTGTTGGATGCTCCGGCGGATCGTGCGCTCGGGCGCCTGATCGTTCACCGCGTCGAGGACCGCCCTGTCCTGAATGCCTGGCAGCGCGCCCTGCTCGACAAGCTCGCGACCGACGCAGGCGGAGTCGGCGCGAGCGCCGCCGCCGGCTCCATTCTCGACGACGTGCTGCGTCGCGCGCTCAACCAGGCACCGCAGGCACCGCCGGGCACGACGCTTGGTCGCGTTCAGAGGCACCTGTTCGTGCCGCCGAGCCAGCTTGCGCCATCGGAGACTGGCTCGGACGGCGGCTCGGACGGCGGCTCGGACGGCGTCGAGAAGGCCGCCGGGGCCGTCGAGCAGGCGTCCAGGGCTGTGGAGGAGGCGGACGGCGCCGCTGAGGAAGCGGCCGGGGCCGGAATGGGCGCCGCACCCGACGCGGTGTCGCGTGACGAGACTCTGCAGTTCCTCGCCGCCCGCGACTACCTGGAGGAGCTCGAGGTCGCTGCCGGGATGGTCCAACGGGCTCTGGCCGAGGATCCATCGCTCACTGCCGCCGACTTCGGCCTTCTGCTGCCCGACGATCGGCGGTACGCGCGCGCGGCGCGGGAGGTGTTCGAGCGAGCCGGCATCCCCCTGTCCGGCGTGACGATCGAGCACGAGCGGCGTGACCTCGGTCGCGAGGCCGTGCTGCTGTTCTTACAGACGCGCCCCGAGCACGCTCGAGCGTTGGCCCTGGCGAGCCTCTACTCGCACCCGATGATGCCGTGGGCCGAGTCAACCGGCTCGTCAATGGCGCTCTTGGCCATCGACGGCAAACGCGACTTCGACCCGCCTGAGGGGCTGCTCGAGGACGGCGTGGCAATGGTCCGCCTGATCCAGGAGCACCCGGCGACGCGCGACGCGCTGACGAACGCGCTCGAGCGGTTCTCGCTCCTCCTGTCGCCGCCCGACGACACAGACGGGGCGCTGACAGCCGCCCGAGAGACGATCGACGCCCTACTGGCGGAGCTGAGCGATGGGGCGGTCGGCCCAGCCACCGACCGGGCCACGAGCGATAGCGCGTTCGAAGCGCCGGTGTCCGAGGCGCTCTCCGGCGACGACTGGCGCCAGCTCGAGCGGATCGCCGCGCCGAGGTGTGAGCGCGCCACCGAGCCCACGCCGATCTGGCGCGAAGGCGTGGCTGTGATCGCCGAGCACGAGGAGCCGTGGCGTGAGGTCAGACGGCTCGTCGTCAACGGTTTCCACGCCGACAGGTTCCCGGCGTCGCCGGGACCGTCTCCGGTCTTCACCGACGACGACATCGCGTGGTGGCGCGCGGGCTCCGGCGGAATCCTCGAGACCGGCGACGAGGTGCTGGCTCGACGGCGCGAGCTCCTGCGGCG
>JBJYWW010000196.1:0-3384 GCA_046259645.1 Anaerolineae bacterium | reverse complement strand
AGGACGTGCGCCGTCGATACAACCGGATGTGGTAGGAGGAGTGCAATGAGACGGCTCGTCTTGATCGCACTGTTCGCCCTCGTGCTGACCGCGCCAGTGGTCTTCAGCCCGGCTCCGGCCGAGGCGAGCAGCAACCAGCAGCAAACCGTGCACATCGTGCAGCCGGGCGACACCCTGTACTCGATAGCCAACAAGTACGGGGTGAGCGCGGCGTCCATCGCGCAGGCCAACGGCCTGGTCAACCCCGACTACATCTACGTCGGGCAGCGCCTGGTGATCCCGGGCAGCTACCATCCCGGCACGCCGGGCTACCCGCCGTCGGGCTCCTGCACCCACGTGGTGGCGCTCGGCGAGACCTTGTCGGGCATCGCCTGGCAGTACGGGACGACGGTGGCGGCGCTAATGCAGGCCAACGGCATCAGCAATCCCGACTACATCTACGCCGGCCAGACGCTGACCATCCCCGGCTGCGGGAACCCGCCGGGGCCTGGGCCGGCGCCCTCGCCGGGACCGGGGCCATGCGGCTCGCACTACATCGTGCGGCACGGCGACACGCTCAGCGGCATCGCCTTCCGCCACGGGACCACCGTGAACGCCTTGGCGAACGCGAACGGCCTGCACTACCCGTACGTGATCTACCCTGGCCAGCGGCTCTACGTCCCGTGCGGCACCAGCGCGCCGGGTCCGGGCCATCCGGACCATGGCAAGCCGGGCAAGCAGGGCAAGCCGGTCGTGAAGCCCAAGCTGGAGGCAGCTGCCTGCGCCAGGAACATCCAGATCGTCGAGCCGAAGGTCGGTGAGCACCTGCACGGCACTGTGCAGATCATCGGGTCGGCCTCGATCGACGACTTCCAGTTCTACAAGCTCGAGTACGCGATGGGCCACAACCCTCTCGACAGCGAGTTCCACAGCATCAACGAGGTATACACGACCGCCGTGTGGGACTCGGTCCTGGGTACGTGGTTCGTGGGCAACATGCCGGCCGGCGCCTACACGCTGCGCCTGACCGCGGTGGACAACCGCGGACAGTTCCCGCGGCCGTGCGACGTCGACCTGTACATCGGCGACTGAGCCTGAAGTAGCTATTGACGAGCCGCGCGCCTCGCCGGTCGGGCGGGGGCGACTCCGCCCGACCTGGCGCGCGATCGGCTCGTAGATGACATGATCTCGGAATCGTCCATCCGCAGGTGGGTATGCGAAGACGCGTTCGGGGCGCTGCCCCGAGCGCTCTTCGCCGTCTGCGCGGCAACGGTGATAGCGATCGCGATCTCCTCGGGAGCCGCCGCTGAGAGCGCGGCGCCGTCGACGCCCAATCTCGGGCGCCTCGGCGTCCACGTCGTGAACCACGGCGAGAACCTGTTCACGATCGCGCGGCGCTATCGAATGCGCGTGGGCGACCTGGCCCGGCTCAACGGCATGCCGACCGACGCATACGTGCTCGCCGGGCGGCCCCTCTGGGTGCCGCTGGCCAGTGCGGTCAACGCGAGAGCCGACTCGCCGGCCGAGCCCGCCGACGGGTCCGTCGCCGCGTCCGACAACGGGGGCGACGACTCGGGCGCGGCGTCTGAGGGTGACGTCGCCACGTACCTGGTCGCGCCCGGCGACACGCTGTTCAGCCTCAGTCAGCGCTTCGGCGTCGCGATGGACGACCTCAAGCGGTGGAACGGCCTTCCGATAGACGGCTCGCTGCGCGCCGGCGAGACGCTGGTCCTGCACGGCGCGGCGGCCAGGGGCTTCGGCACCGACGAGGCGTCGGGGCAGGAGCCGGGCGACGCGCCGGCGTCCGATGGAAGCAGCACCCGCGCGGCGTACGTCGTCCAGAGCGGGGACACGCTGACGTCAATCGCCGCGCGCTTCGGCACGACGGCGGCCGGGTTGCGGAGCGCCAACGGGCTGGTGGGCGATCACATCCACGAGGGCCAGACGCTGCTCGTCCCGCGCCAGGGCTCGGGCGTCGCTCCCGTCGGCGGAGCCAAGCGCATAGAAGTCGACGTCAGCGAGCAGCGCATGTACGTGTGGCAGGGCGATCAGCTGGTATGGAACTTCACCACCTCGACGGGCATGGCGGGCTACCCCACGCGCCGGGGCGCGTTCGCCGTCCAAAGCAAGATCCCCAACGCCTGGTCGAGCGCGTGGCAGCTGTGGATGCCGAACTGGCTCGGGATCTACTGGGCTGGCGCGAGCGAGAACGGCATCCATGCGCTCCCGATCATCAACGGCCAACGCCTCTGGGCCGGCTACCTCGGGACGCCGATCAGCTACGGGTGCGTGGTGCTGGGCATCGACGAGGCCGAGCTGCTGTACAACTGGGCCGACATCGGCACGCCAGTCGTCATACACGACTAGCCGGGCGCGCCAGGTATCGGTAGTCTCTCCGGGCCATGACCGATTCTAGCTCGACCAATTCCCAGGACGCCGGCGCCGCGCGCGCGCGCGCTGCTACACGCCGGCGCCAGGCGCTCGCCGGCGCTATCGGCGTGGTGGTTCTGACGGCCGCGGCGCTGGCGGCGTCCTGCAGCGACGGTGGTGGCGACGCCGCGCCGGACGGTAACGAGGCCACTTCGGCACGGAGCAACGCTACGGCGGCTGCAAGAGACGCCACGGCGGCCGGCCCCGACACCACGCCGGCCGGTATCGACGCAGCGCCGGTAGGCACTGACGCCGCCGCCGAGCAAGGCGACGCGCGCGGCGCGGCGCCAACGAGGGAGGCGGTTACAGTGACTCCCCAGCCGATGCACCCACCACCGGTCGAGGCCGCCCGAGCGCGGTACGCGAGCGAGCTTGGCGTCGATCCGGTAGAGATCTCGGTGGACGCGTACGAGGCGGTCGACTGGCGCGACAGCTCGCTGGGCTGCGCGCGCCCCGGCGAGATGTACCTGCAGGTGATCACGCCCGGCTATCGAGTCGCGCTCTCGCACGACGGCGAGCAGGCCGTCTATCACACCGACCTGCGCGACCCGCCGGCCATCGTGCGCTGCGATCGGTCCGCGGGGAGCGACGCGGGAGCCCTCTCCCCCGGCTCGTCGACGAAGTAGCTCCGCCGTCGGGCGACGGCGCCGCCTGTCTGACCCGCTCGGCCTCCTTAGCTGCCGGCCCCTTCGACGATCTCCACGGCCTGCGGGTCCGCCACGTCCTCGACGTTGGCCTCCAGCCGGCTCTTGCCGCGCCAGGTGTTCCTGTCCAGCGTGAAGACGATCGCGGCGCGATCGCCCAGCCTCTCCAGGCGATCGGCTTGGCCGAAGGCGATCGCGTCGATGCTGCCGGCGCCCGGCCCTCGGTCTATGACGAACCGCATGTGATCGGAGCCGACGCGGCGCGCGCCCGAGATCGGCGCGTCGCGAACCAGCAGCAGCGGCTTGCGATTGCCCTCGCCGTGGGGCTCCA
>JBJYWW010000195.1:0-5581 GCA_046259645.1 Anaerolineae bacterium | reverse complement strand
CCAGGTCCACCTGCACGGTGATGTTCGGCTGGTAGCCGTCCTCGATGGGCACGTACAGCCGGATCGTCGGCTCATCCATCGTGAACGTTTCGTGGTGCACGACGCCGGAGCGGCGAACGGTCAGCAGCCCCTCCGCCGGCGCGAACGGCGACTGGACGAGGATCTCGGCCTTGTCACCCGGTTGGTAGTAGCGCGAGCCGGGCACGAGCGTCACTTGCTCCGACTCGAGCCCCCGGCTCGGCGCCGTCTGGCCGCCCGGCACCCACAGCGACAGCTGGGTCAAGTTCGGTCGACCGGCGACGTCGATGACCTCCGCGACGATCCTGTACTCGCCGCCCGCATCGAAGCTGAGGCGGCACGCGACGGGCTCGTCGCCCGACACGACCTCGCATGACCCGGCTGGCTCGAACGTCTCGCTGTAGTCGCCGCCCTTGTACTCCCAACCTAACCGCGCGGCGGCAACGTTCAGCGCCAGCCCAGGCACCAGCTCGCCCTCGATATCGGCGGCGATGATGTCCAGCGTAAACTCCTCGCCGGCCTCCTTGAACCACCGATCGGGCCTAAGTCCGACGTACACCTCGGCAGGATGGAACAGCAGTGCCGCCGCGGAAGTCCAGGCCTGGCGGTTCACGTCCATGACCGTCGCTTGCGCATCGACCGTCACCGGGGACAGCGGCTCCACGCTGTCGATGTCGACGCCCAGACGGTGCTTGCCCGTGGCGTCGGTGACGCCTTGGTGCGCCTGATACGCCTGCTCGCCGCCCCCGTACCACGGGTCCCAGCGCCACCACGGGCGCCAGTCGCCGAACACGAAGTCGTCGTGACCCGGAGGAGAGTAGGTCGTGGCGACCGCGGTCACGTCCCATGTGGTCTCTGCGCCCGGCAAAACGCCGCCGGCGTAGTACTCGGCCGTAACCACCGCCACGCCCTGCTGGTCGATCAGGTAGCTGGGCGCCTCGGCCGTCGTCGACACCTCGAACTCGGGCCGCCGGTACTCGCCGATCTGCAGCCCGTACCAGTGATTGCCCCAACCCTCCGGCATCCCGGCGACTCGCGCGACCAGCTCGACCGAAGCGACACCCAGCTCGACGTCAGTCGGGACGTCGAGCGCCAGGTGGAAGCCACCCCATTCGTCAGTGGTGACCGCGCCCGTGGTGATCTCGCGGCCGTTGCGCGCGACGAACCTGTACTCCACGTCGACCGGCGTCCCGAGCGGCTTCACGTCGCCGCCCTTGCCGCTGCTGTCGCGCCTGATCCAGCCCTTGACCTGCGCCACTTCGCCTGGTTTGTACAATCCGCGGTCGTCGAACACGTACCAGGTGAGCCGTTCGCCGGGCTCAGAGCCGGACCAGCCGCCGCCTCCGTAGTAGTCGGACCACGGGCTGGGGGAAACACCCTCCGGCAAGAACGTCACATCGTCGCCGAGACGCGCCTCGACACGCACCGGCGACGGCCAGCTTTGGTTACGCTCGGCAAGCGGCCGGAGCACGGCGGTGCCATCCTCCGCCGTCCCGGCCGTCTCGGTGCCTGGTGCGAGCCGCGCCGTGGCGCCTTGGACCGGCTCCCCGTCCGCCAGACGTGTCACCCACACCAGGACATCCGAGCTATCGGCGAAGACGTCCAGTCCGAGCTGCGTCGCCTGCACCCAACGCCTGACCGGCCTGTTGCTCCAGTTGTCGTCGCGCGACGACCAGCCGGCCGGCTCGACGATCGCGACCACTTGCCCCACGGAACCTGACAGGGCCGGAGTCAGGTCGATCGGCGCCACTGCCAGCGCGTCGCGCTCGCCGGACACGGGCACGCTGCCGCTCCAGGCCAGCTCGCCGGGTGGCTGAGCCTTCTGCCCGCCCTGCTCTCCGGGGAAGCCCCCTTGCTGGACGTAGGTCAGGTAGGCCGGCCAGTCGTCGGGCACGACCTTGTACAGCCGCACGTCGAGCTGGTCGTTGTTGATCGACATCAGGTCGAGCGTGGCCGGGCCGCCGGGATCGAGCACGATCATGTCCCCGCCGGGCGCAACGAGGGTCGCCCGGGCGTCGCCGGTCTCGAACACCACCGTCTTGGTGCCGGTCAGCGTGTTGCCGTAGACGTCGAGCAACCCCTCGGGCAGCCGCACCGTGTAGCGCGTGCGGCCGCGCGTGGCGCCGGCGATGGTGATGGTGTTCCCCGCTGCGATGAGTTGAGCGCCGGGTATCTCGGGCTCGACCTCCACCGCCGTTGGATCGAATGCGTCGGTGTCGAGGTCGTTCGTGAACTTGATGCCGAGCGGCGCCAGCGGCAAGCACCCGATCTTGGCTTGCGAAGCGGACGACCACTCCCACGCACGACTCTCGCCCTCGCACCGCACCCCGTCCGCCTTCAGCGGGCCGTACACCTGGAACTCGAACGAGTCGGGCTCCTCGGTCACCCGCGGGCCCTCGGCCGACGGCAGGCCGGCGCCGATGACGACCTCGGCCGTGGCCCCCATCGGCAGGTCGGTCGCCGGGCGCAGCGCCAGCCAACGATCCTCATGCTGCATGCGCCGCGCCATGGCAGCCGCCTCGGTGTCGGCCGCGACTTCCTCCGCCGACGCCAGCCGCAGCTCAACGACGGCTCCGTCCGCGGTCATTGACGTGTGGCCCAGCACCGCCTCGGCCTCGATCGCCTGATCGAACGCGAGCAGCACCACCGGTCGCCTGTCTGTCGGCCCGCCGACGGGATGCCGCGACACGAGCGACGGCGGCGGCGTGCGGAAGGACCAGGTGACCGCCTCGGCTAGAGAGCTGCCGCTCTCGGCGGCGGTCCCGGCCGGGACCTCGACCGAGTACTCGGTCGCCATCGGGAAGCGCGGTTCCGGCTCGAACACGAGCGTGCGCGAGCCGACCCAGCGCCACTCGCCGGCGGGCTCGGGCTCGAGCCGCACAGGCACGTCACGGTCGGCGAGCGCCGCGTGCGACGTGAGCGGCACCATCGGCTCGGAGAAAGTCACGGACAGGTGCGACGCCAGCGCGATGTCGCCCTCCGGCTGATATCGAAGGACCTCCAGGGCCCCGACTGGTACCTCCGGCGGCGGACCGGCTTCGTCGAGCTGCGGAAACGGCGCTTGGATCTCGTCGCCCGTCAACACCGGCGGCTCGGGACCCGGGCGCAGCGCGAACGTCACCTGCTCCGACGCTGTCTCCGGCATAGGTGGCAGCAGCGCCAGCAGCTCGTCCACCCTCTCCGGCAAGAGCGGCACCGGGTCGGTCACCGGGATACGGTCGGCGGCCGGCGCGCCCGGCTCGGCGTCGCTCAGGCGAAACGTGATCCCCGCGTCCGGCGCCGGCCCGAACAGGGGTCGACCGCTCGACACCAGCGACGCGTCGCCGGCGCCCTCGGCCTCGCTGGCCGGTGGTGTGGCGGAAGGCTCGGTCTCGCGGTCGCGACAGCCAGACGCTCCCATCAGCAGCGACACCGAGACGACGATGGCGATGTACTTGGCAGGCATGTTCTCTCACCCCTTCTGTACCGTGGACGACGCGGCCGGTCCGGACCAGGGCGCCCGAAGGCGCGAGGACGCGGGGGCACGATGGCAGGGCTAGCGTTCCGATGTGTGGCAGCCTGTGCGAGCACGTTCCGTTCCAGCATTGGCCGTCCTTGGTCGCGCGGGCAGCGGCTCGCGCGGCGCGAATGACGGCACAAACGTTCGCCGAGCGTCCGCGGTTCCCTCACCGGTGGGCAGCGGGCGGGGCGGAGCGCCGCGACAGCGTCGCGACGGCGCCGCGAGCCCGTCCAGCGTACAGGATCCGGGGCGACGGCGCGAGCCCGCGCCGGCCACTCACCTCCGTCTCAGACTCGGCTTAGGCAGCTTTCACCGACTCTCGATATCTATAATGGGGTCGCGCGACCTGGCAGTGCGGTGCATCCGCTGACCCGTTACGCGCGGCCGCCGAGCAGAGTTAGGATGCTGACCGGGCCCGCCGGCCGTCTTTGGAGGTAGCTATATGACAAGCAACGAACGTCGATTGATACTGGGGCTGGCGCTGGTCGGCGTCATCGCCGTCACGTTCTCGGTCACGGTGGCCAGCGTGCTCGTGGCCGCCAACGTCGGGGTCCTCTCCTTCGGCGACAGCGGCGGCAATGCGCTGGTGGACGTGCCGGTGTCGCTGACCAGCGACGACTCCCTGGCGTCGAGCGACACGCAGGCCGCGGCTGAGAGCGATACCGCGACCGAAGTCGCCGTGTCGCCGGCCCGGTCGCCGCTCCTCGAACGGATCCGGGGCGCCGCCCGCGAGCAGCAAACAGAGCAGCGCAGCCTGCCCTTGCCGGACCAAGAGCTCGACCTGGCCACCGACCTGACAAGCCTGTACGAGCAGGTGAACCCGGGTGTCGTAAGCATCGTGGTCACCAAGCTGTCGCCGCTATCGATCCAGGGCCAGCAGGTTCCCCAGCAAGGCAGCGGCTCGGGCTTCGTCTACGACGAGCGCCACATCATCACCAACAATCATGTGGTTGACGGCGCCGACGATATCGAGATCGTGTTCTTCGACGGTCAGCGCCGCGATGCTACTGTCGTCGGAACAGACGTCTACAGCGACCTGGCCGTCGTCCTCGTAGCCGACATGCCGGACGATGTGCGGGCCCTGCCGATAATCGCCGAGTTCGACTCCTTGAAGGTCGGGCAGCCGGTGGTTGCGATCGGCAACCCGTTCGAGAACGCCAACTCGATGAGCTTCGGCATCATCAGCGCGCTCGGCCGGACGATCCCCGACGGGCAGGCGACCGGCTTCGCCATTCCGGAGACGATTCAGACCGACGCCGCCATCAATCCGGGCAACTCGGGCGGACCGCTGCTCAACCTACGCGGTGAGGTGGTCGGTGTAAACGCCCAGATCAACACGACCAACACTCTCGGCGGCATCCCGGGCAACAGCGGGGTCGGCTTCTCTATCCCGTCATCGATCGTTGCCAAGGTGATTCCCGAGCTCATCAAGGACGGCGCGATCGAGTGGTCATACCTGGGCGTTAGCGGCGGCCCTATCACCACCGACCTGGCCGAGGCCAACGGCCTCGACGACACTTTGGGCGCCTACATCCACTGCGTGCCCAGCGCGGGCCCGTCAGCCGGGCGACTCGAGGGCGCGGACAACCTCGACTGCACCACCGGGCGCACCGCGGACGGCGGTGAGCCGGTCGGCGGCGACGTCGTCATCGCCATCAATGGTGTGCCCGTCACCTCGTTCGATGACCTGCTGGCCTACGTGGCGCTCGACACGCAGCCGGGCCAATCCGTCGAGCTCACGGTGCTCCGCGACGGCCGCGAGTACACGGTCGACGTGACTATGGGCGACCGGAGCGACCGCGAGTAGCCTCGCGCACCAGACCGATCACAGCGGCGGCCGCACCCTCGGCCGCCGCTTCGCTTCCGGCGTCGAGCGGTGCTTTCGCCAAGGGCTCGTTCGGCTCCGCGGCACCGGCTCCGATCGTGACGATCCGCCCCTCCGCGGCGCGCGAGAGGCGATCGTCGACGGCCAGGGCAAGGCCCCGGCGACCGAACGAGCGCGCGAGGATCACGTCCACGCCTGAGGCATCCAAATCGTGCAGCGCAGCGAACAGCTGGCGCGCG
>JBJYWW010000194.1:0-3281 GCA_046259645.1 Anaerolineae bacterium | reverse complement strand
ATTGGGTCAAACCGCGGTCGACTCCGACGACTCAACGCTGCTCGCGGCCGTCCTCGAGTGGCTCGTGGCAACGCACGCGGTGCACCGGCTGCTGGCCGAGATCAACCAGGGCGCAACCCGCATCGGGGCGATCGTCGGTGCCCTGAAATCGTACGCATACCTGGACCAGGCGCCGGTGCAGCAGGTCGACGTGAACAAGGGCATCGACGACACGCTGCTCATCCTGCGCGGCAAGCTTGGGTCCGACATCGATGTGTCCCGCCACTACGACCCCCAGCTGCCGTCCATTCAGGCGTACGGGAGCGAGCTGAACCAGGTGTGGACCAACCTGCTCGACAACGCCGCGGACGCGCTGGCGCCGGATGGCGGCACCGTCACGATCACGACGCGACGCGACGGCGACTGGATCGTGGCGGAGGTATGCGACGACGGGCCCGGGATTCCGGCCGAGATCCAGGATCGCATCTTCGACCCCTTCTTCACGACCAAGCCGGTCGGCCAAGGAACGGGCCTCGGGCTCGACATCACGTACGGCATCGTGGTCAACAGGCACCGCGGCGAGATCCACGTGCGATCGCTGCCGGGAAGCACGTGTTTCGAGGTGCGCCTGCCCGTGCATCTGCGCTGACGACACGTGTCTCCGACGCAGCGCCGCGCATGGCACAGGGGCAGGCGCGCCGACGCGCGCGAGGCTATAGTTGATGGATGCGGCGCGAGTTGACGAGCGCCGGTTGAACGGGAGGTTGAGTTGAGCGATTACGATGACCTGGACGCCCTTGGTGAGTTCGCGCTGGTCGAGTTCGCGGACAACCCGGAGCCCCGTTGCGCCGTCGCCCTGCTTCTCGACGCGTCAGGATCAATGCAGGGCCAGCGCATCGCGGAGCTTAACAGCGGCTTGCGCGCGCTGGCCACCGCGCTGAAGGCCGACCCGCTGGCCTCGCTGCGCGTGGAGCTGAGCGTGATCTCGTTCGGCGGCCGGGTGCGCGCGCTCGACGTTCGCAGAGGCGGTAACGCAGACGTGCCGTTCGACGCCGAGCAGGCGTTCATCACCGTCGACGCGTTCGAGCCGCCGGAGCTGCTGGCGAGCGGAGGCACGCCGATGGGCGAGGCAGTGCGCAAGGGCCTTCAGCTCGTGCGCGACCGCAAGGCGATATACAAGCAGAACGGCATCGACTACTTCCGACCTTGGATTTTCTTGATCACCGACGGCAAGCCGACGGACAAGAACTGGGAGGCGGCCGCCGACGAGGTCCGGGCGGAAGAGAGCAAGCGCGGCGTCTCGTTCTACAGCGTCGGCGTGGCCGGCGCCGACATGGACAAGCTGGAGCGCTTCTCGGGCGAGCGGCCGCCGCTGCGGCTCAAGGGCCTGGCGTTCGAGGACCTGTTCCAGTGGCTGTCCAAGAGCCTCTCGGCAGTCTCGCAGTCACGACCGGGCGACCAGACGCCGCTGCCGCCGGTGGGCTGGGCCGAGATCGAGTCGTAGCGCCTGTCCCGCGCATCCGCGCCGAGCGCATGACGACCGACGAGCAGCCCAACTCCGGAGGAGACAGACCCCGGCCGGCTGCTGGCCATCGTCCGCTGCTGTCCGCCGAGTCGGCCGACGAGCCAACCGCCGACGGTGTGGCCCGGCCGCTGGCCGAGCGCGATGCATCGCTGCCAGAGGGTGCTCCGCCCCCGGCCGATCCGAGCCGGCAACCCTCGTCGAGCGAGCCGTGGCGTGTCGTCGCCGCCTCCGTGACCGGCACGTCGCACGCCGCGCGCGGGGTGGACTGCCAGGACGCGCACGCGTACGTGGTGCGCCCCGACGGTACGCTGATTCTGGCGGTCGCCGACGGCGCGGGCTCGGCGGACCAATCGGCCGACGGCGCACGGATCGCTGTCGAGCGGGTAATCGAGGTCATCGACGCCCGGCTCGACGCGGCTTCGAGCGAGGACCTGGCGCGCGCGCAGCACGGTGACGCCGCCACGCCTAGCGAGGTAGTCGGCGGCGTGGTCGCCGCGCGCCCGCCCGACGAGCAATGGTGGCGCGGCCTGCTGACGTCCGCGGTCCAGGCGGCCCGGGCGCGCATCGACCAGCTCGCAGAGCACGCCGGTCTCGCGCCGAGGGCGTACGCGTGCACGCTGACCTGCGTGGTGGCCACGAGCGAGCAGCTCGCTGTGGCGCAGATCGGCGACGCCGCCGCCGTTGCCCGGCACCCCGACGGCGCGCTGCACATAGTCGGCGTGCCGCAGCGAGGCGAGTATGCCAACGAGGCGTATTTCCTGACCACGCCGGACGCGATGGAGCGGCTCGAGATCACGATGTCGAGCGGGGCTCCGCTGGCCGTGGCGGCGTTCTCCGACGGGCTGCTCCGACTGGCGACGCAGGGGCGCGAGCACGAGCCGCACGCCCCTTTCTTCGATCCGTTGCTCGACTTCGTGGTGCGCAAAGGCGCTGGACCGGCCATCGAGGCGCAGCTGGCGGACTTCCTGCGCTCGGAGCGAGTGAGCCGACGCACCGATGACGACAAGACGCTGGTGCTGGCGGTGCGCGGGTCGTGAGCACGTTCACCGAGGGCGGGACGCCGGTCAGGCTCGGCAAGGAGCTCGGCCGCGGCGGGGAGGCGATCGTCTATCTCGTCGCCGGCAAGCCGAACCAGCTTGCCAAGGTCTACACGCGGCGCGGCACCGACTACCACACGAAGGTCAGGTACATGCGCAGCAGCCCGCCCGAGGATCCGACCAGGGGCATCGGGCACGCGTCCATCGCCTGGCCGCGCGAGCTGCTATTCGACCGGCGACGCAGGTTCGTCGGCTACTTGATGCCCCACATTCACGACGGCGTGCCGCTCGTCTCGGTGTTCAATCCCCGTCGGCGCGCCAATGTCCTGCCCGGCTTCAGCAGGGCCTACCTGTATCGCGCGTCGCGCAATCTTGCCTCGGCCATGGCGGCGCTCCACGCCCGCGGCTACGTCGTCGGCGACGTCAACGAGCGCAACGTGCTGGTCACGCCGCGCGCCCTGGTGACCTTGATCGACGCCGACTCTTTCCAGGTGCAGCAGCCGACCGACTCGCAGATCGTGATACACCCGTGCCCGGTGGGGCGGCTGGAGTACACGCCGCCCGAGCTGCAGGGGCGTGCTTTCAAGGGCGTCCTCAGGCTGGCGGAGCACGATCGGTTCGGTCTGGGTGTGCTGCTGTTCCAGCTGCTCATGAGCGGCAACCACCCGTTCCGCGGCCGCTGGCTTGCCGGCGGCGATCCGCCGCCCGTCGAGACGAGGATCAGCCAGGGCTGGTACCGT
>JBJYWW010000193.1:9859-16373 GCA_046259645.1 Anaerolineae bacterium | reverse complement strand
GGAACCGCCGGAACCTCAGTCGAGAAGCCCGCCGAACGCCCGGAGCAGCGGGCCCGCGGTCGGGGACGGCGACCATGTGTGCTATAATCGCCGTGATTTCGCGGGGCCGGCGGCGCCCGAGACGGCGCGCCTAGCCTTGTCCCGCTAGCACAAGATGACCCGGTCGGCGTGCTCGGCCGGGCGGAGGCAGCAGCTTGGCGAAGACCGAGGAGAAAATCGAGGTTGAGGGCGTCGTGACCGAAGCTCTCCCGAACACAATGTTCAAGGTGGAGCTCGACAACGGGCACGAGGTCCTGGCGTACCTCTCTGGGCGCATGAAGAAGTACTACATCAAGGTGCTTCTAGGCGACCGGGTCCGCGTCGAGCTTTCGCCCTACGACCTGACGCGCGGGCGCATCAGCTACAGGTTCAAGGTCCCCCGAACCACCTAGTCGCCCACACTTGCCCCGCGTGACCGGCGACTCGATCCCCGCAAGGCTCGCCATGCCGGCGATTGAGACCGACGGTCTCGTCTGCCGCTTCGGCGCCGTGCGCGCCCTGGACGGCGCGACGCTCCAAGTCCGCGCCGGCTCGGTGGCAGCGCTCCTGGGTCCCAACGGCGCCGGCAAGACCACGCTCCTGCGTGTATTAGCGACGCTCCACAGACCCGACGCCGGCGTCGCGCGGCTGGCAGGGCGTGACGTGGTCGCGGACGCCGATGGCGTCAGGCGCTTGATCGGCTATGTCGGACATCGGTCGCTGCTGTACATGGACCTTACGGCCATCGAGAACCTGCGCTTCCACGCCGTGCTCCACGGGCTGGACCCCACGCCCGACGAGCTGCGGCATGCCCTGACCGAGGTCGGACTGGACCACCGGCGCCACGATCGGGTCCGCGGCTTCTCGCGTGGCACGGTCCAGCGTCTCGCGATCGCGCGCGCCGGCCTGCACGAGCCGCCCGTCCTGCTGCTGGACGAGCCGCACACCGGCCTCGATCCCGCGGCCGGGGACGCGCTGGACGAGGCGCTGGAGTCGTCGGCTCGTCGCGGGCGCACCGTGCTCCTGGCCACTCACGATTTGAGTCGGGCCGCGCGGATCGCCGACGCTGTCGCGATCATCGATCGCGGCAGGGTGGTGTGGTCCGGCGCCACCGACGGCATGGCGCTGCGCGACATGCAGGAGTTGTACGACGGCCTGATGAGCGGCGCGCCGACGCGGGTCTTCGCCGCTGCGGAGGCGCCGGGCGCAGCGCCGTCCGTTGGCCCCGAGCCGGCGAGCGCCGCGCCCCTGGGGGCCGCCGCGAGCGGCCGGTCCCGGCGAGCGGCCTTTGCCGCCGCCGTCGCGGCCATCGTCTCCAAGGATCTCGCCGTTGAGGCCCGCGCGCGCGAGATCGTGCCGCCGGTGTTCGTATTCGCGCTTCTGGTCGTGGTGATCTTCCAGTTCTCGCTCCCCGCCTCTCCGACAGTGCGCCAGACGGCGGCCGCCGGGGCTTACTGGATCGCGTTGCTTCTGGGCTCCACCCTCGGCGTCTCGCGGGCGATGGCGGTCGAGACCGAGAGCGGCGGCATGACCGGCCTGCTGGTGAGCCCGGTCGACAGGGGGGCGCTCTTCGTGGGCAAGTGGCTGGCGGGGTACGGCTTCGCGCTGCTCGTCGGCCTGGCCCTTGTGCCGGCGTTCGTCGTCCTGCTCGAGCTGCAGGCGGGAGTCGCGCAAATCGCGACGCTGCTGGCCGTGGTCGCGCTCGGGCTCGTCGGTTGGTCGGCCGCCGGCGTGCTGCTGGGCGGGATGTCGGTCAACACGCGAGCGCGCGAGGTGATGCTCCCGGTGCTGCTGTACCCGTTGGTCCTCCCGCTCGTGATCCCGGCCGTCCAGGCGTCGTCGATGGTGCTCGAGGGCGCGACGCTGTCGGAGGTCGGTGCGCCGCTCGCGCTCATCGCGGCGTACGATCTGGTGTTCCTGGTGCTAGGCTTTCTGTTCTTGTCCCACGTCGTCGGGGAGTAGCGCATGGGTCGCTCGAGCAGCGTGAGCCGTCTGAGCCGTGTCAGCCGCATCTTGGGAGTGGCCGCTGCCACCGCCGCGGCCGTGGCGCTGTACGTGGCGCTGTTCGCGACCCCGGCCGAGGCGGCGATGGGCGAGTACATCCGCATCCTCTACGTGCACGTGGGGGCGGCGTGGACGACCTACCTCTCGTTCGGGGTGACAGCGCTGGCGGCGGTCGCCTTCCTCTGGCGACGGACGGTGGGGTGGGACCAGCTGGCCGCCGCGTCGGCCGAGGTCGGCTTGGTGTTGGCTTCGCTGACGTTGATGTCCGGGATGATCTGGGGGCGGGCGGCGCAGGGCTGGTGGTGGCGGTGGGACGACCTGCGGCTCACCCTGACGCTGCTGCTGTGGTTCATCTACGCGGCGTACCTGATCCTTCGTCAATACACCACGGGTGAGCGCCGCGCCACTCTGTCGGCTGTGCTGGCCGTCGCGGCCGTGCCGACGATGGTCCTGAACCACTTCGCGGTAGTGCTGTTCCAGGCCTATCACCCGCAACCGATCGTCGCTCGTCCCGAGGGACCTGCGATGGCCGCCGAGTTCCTGGTCGCCCTGCTGCTGTCGGTGGTGGCGTACACCCTGCTCTACGCGTGGCTGGTGACCGAGCGCATGCAGCTATCGCTGGACCGGGGGAAGCTGGCGCTCATGGCCGCCGCGCGGCGCGGCTAGGCCGGTAGTCCGGATCGGCTACCAGCCGTAGTCCAGTCGGGCGGCCAAGCTCGCCGGCAGACCGGCCGCCAGGATCTTCTCCTGAACCGCCGCCACGTCGTAGCCGACCCGGCGGTAGGTCACAATGCCCTCCGCCGGATCGAACAGCAGGTAGCTGGCTCGCGGATCGCCGTCGCGCGGCTGGCCGACGCTGCCCGGGTTGATGAGCCGTCGCGAGGAGCCCAGCGGCTTGGGCTCGTCCAGCTCGGCGGTGAGGCGGAGCGTCCCGTCGACGCCCTCCTCGTACATCACCGGCACGTGCGTGTGCCCGAAGAAGCACAGCGGTCCGTCGAAGTACGCGAAGCAGTCCATCGCCGTGCTGGCGTCGAGTATGTACTCCCAAATCGGGTGGCGCGGGCTGCCGTGGACCAGTGTCGGCCCGCCGTCGGGCAGGGCCACCATCGGCTCGGCCTCGGCGAGCCTCGCCCGAACGTGCTCACTTAGGCCATCGCGAGTCCAGTGGGCTGCCCGCTTGGCGTCGCGGTTGAAGTCCGAGGCATCGAGCCTGGCCAGCGCGGCCCAATCGTGGTTGCCGGCGAGCCACACAGTCGGCTCGTGCTCCATGAGCCGCTCCACGCACTCGTTCGGGTTGGGGCCGTAGCCCACGGCGTCGCCCAGGAACCAGAGCTCGTCGAAACCCGCGGCGTGCGCGAGCACGGCATCGAGGGCCTCGAGGTTGGCGTGTATGTCTGACAGAACCAGAACGGTCATGGGCTGCGCCTCGCGGGCGAGCATCTTAGCATATCGCGCGCCGAGCCTGCCACCGGCTCGGGACCTTGATGGCGTATAATCCCGCAAGGCCGGTCCGACCGCCCCCGCGCAAACGGGTCGTGCATCGGCGGCCGGGATCGAGCGATTCGCGAGGCTGGTCGGGATGAGGATTGGTCCAACTCGAGAGGAACGACGCCACGACTCCGATGGCGGCCGCAACAGGGCCGCGCGACGCTCATGACCCCCGTTGCGGCGGCGCGGCGGTTCGAGGTGCCGGACGCCGGGGCCATGCGCGACCTCGGCGCTGCACTCGGGCGCGTCCTCGGCGATGGAGCGGTCGTCCTGCTCAGCGGTCCACTCGGCGTCGGCAAGACCACGATGACCCAGGGGCTGGCGCTCCAGCTCGGCGTCCTTGGTCCGGTGGCCAGCCCGAGCTTCACGCTGATCAGGGAGCACGAGACAGGGCGGCTCCCGGGCCGGTTCGTGCACATGGACTTCTACCGGCTCTCCGGCGAGGCCGACGTGCGCTCTCTGGGTGTCGGCGAGTACGTCGACGGCCGCAACACGGTCGCCGTCGAGTGGCCCGAGCGGGCCGGCACGGCGCTCGACGGCGCTGTAGGGGAGGGCGTGGTCCACGTCGCTATGTCGTATCTGGACTTGGAGCAAGCTGGCGAAGAGACCGTGTGGCGCGCGGTAGCCATCGCTGGGGGCGACGATGCCTCGACCGGGATGGTGTTGGCGCTGGAGGCGCCCTCGCGGGTGGTGGAGCGGTGACCGTCTGGCTGGCGCTGGACACCGCGACCGACACAGCCAGCGTGGCACTGCACGACGGCGACGTGATCGCGGAGTCCACGTGGTCGAGCCGGCGCCGTCACACGGTGGAGCTGGCACCGCGAGTCAGGCGCATGCTGGACGGCAGCGGGCTGGCGCCTCGGGACCTCGCAGGCATCGCGGTGGCGCTCGGTCCGGGCTCGTACACCGGCTTGCGGATCGCGCTGTCGTTGGCGAAGGGCATCGCGCTCTCCGTCCCCGTGCAGGTCGTCGGCGTGCCGACTCTCGACATCCTCGCCGCGGCTCTGGCGGACACCGTCGCGCTCGCCGGCGGCGGCGAGCTGCACGCGGTGCTGCGCGCCGGGCGCGGTCGAGTCGTCGCAGCCCGCTACGGGATCGCCGCGGCCGAGAGTCCGGGGCGCTCGGGCCAGTGGGTGGAGTCGTGGCCGGATCCTGACGCCCTGTCGGCCGAGAGGTTTGAGCAGTTTACGCGCCGTGTCACCGCCCCGGCCTGGGTGGCCGGGGAGCTGGGGGCGGCGCAGCGGCGCGCTCTGCGCGATGCCGGGCTCCTCGTTGCGGCGCCCGAGGCCTCGGTTCGCCGCGCGGGGTGGCTGGCGGCGCTGGCCCGCGAGCGTGCCCCGACGGCGAGCACCTCGGTGGCGGACCTGTCCCCATTCTACCTGGGCGGCGATGGCTTCTGACGCTGCCAGCACCGCCCCCGCGGTCCGCGTCGAGCGAATGCGAGAGCGCGACGTGGCCCGCGTCGCGCACGTCGAGTGCCTCGGCGCGCCCCTGCCGCGCTCCGAGGCGAGCATCCGCCGGGACTTCCAGTCGAACTCTGACGCGCTCTACCTCGTCGCGCGCTTGGCCGCCGACTGCGGCGCCGATCGAACAGCCTGCTTCGACGGCCGGGCTGCGCCACTGGTCGTCGGGTACGCGTGCCTGTGGCTGCAGGTCGACGTGGCGCACGTCATCATGATCACGGTCCTGCCCGAGTGGCGACGGCACGGCGTCGGCCGGGCGCTGCTGAGCCGATTGGTTGAGGAGGCCGCGCGGCTCGGGGCGGTGGAGGTGACGCTCGAGGTCCGCGAGACCAACGGGGCCGCGCGCCGACTCTACTCCGACCACGGGTTCGAGGAAGTAGGGCGCAGGCCGCGCTACTACCCCGACACGGGCGAGGACGCCATCCTGATGACCGCGCCGGTCGGCGGCTGAGAGACGGCGGCGTGCCGCTAAAGACGCCGCCGGGCCGCTGGCGACGCCGCCGGGCCGCTTGCGACGTTGCCGGGCCGCTAGCGACGTCGGCGGGCCGCTAGCGACGTCGGCGGGCCGTCATTAACGGCGCCGCCGGGCCCGAAGGCCCGGCAGTGCCGTGCAAAGGAGGAGAAAGAGGTGCCGTGCCGCTCAAGGGCGAGAGCCCAACCTCGCCCGGGACTCAGCGGCGCGAAAGCCCAAATGTGTCGCACCAAACCAAAAGCAGCATCACCGTCAGTATGAAGATTCCAGTGGTCATTGCATCGTCCTCCAAACCGCCTCAATAAGATCGCTTCACCGTGCTAGACGTCCGAGTCACGAATTGGTTACGCGGCGCGAACCGATTCGGTTGCGGTCGGCGGCGACCTGATTGCGGCGGATGGTCGTGAGGTGGCGGTAGCAGGTCGTCATGGTTCGATGTTACCCCGGCCGCGGCCCACGGCGCCCGACGGCTCGCCGCCGACTTGGCGCCGACACGGCGCCTGACGCCTGGCCGCCGTTTGCCAAACGGGGCTACGCTCGCAGTACTGCAGCCATCTCGTCGGGGCCGCCCTTGAGCCGTATAATCCCGAAGATGCACTCGAACCTAGGCCCACGCGGGCGCGCGCTGGCCGCTCTCGTCGCCTTCGCAGCGCTGGCGTTGCTGCTCTTCTGGCAGCTCTGGGCGCCGAACGCAACCGACCGGCTGTCCATCGGACAGCCGGACGGCGACTTCGCTCGGCAGTTCTATCCGTACCGCGCCTTCGTGGCCGGCGCCTGGGGCTCGGGCCAGGTTCCCGTGCTCAATCCTCACCAGTACTCGGGCACGCCGGCCTGGGCGGATCCCCAGCAAGCGGTGCTCTATCCCTGGCGCGTGCTGCAGGCGCCGTTCGCTCTGGCCGGGCGCACTCTGCCTCTGTGGGCGGTGGAGGCCGAGGCCATAGCCCACGTGGCGCTCGCCGCGTGGTTCACGTTCCTGCTGCTCGCCGCTCTCGGCGCCCGGGCACCAGCCGCGGCGCTCGGCGGCATCACCTTCGGCTTGGGCGGCTACGTCACCGGCTACCCGGTCGAG
>JBJYWW010000193.1:7039-9849 GCA_046259645.1 Anaerolineae bacterium | reverse complement strand
CTGGACACCGCGGTATGGATCCCGGCCACGTTGTGGGTGACCACGCTCGCGCTGCGCCGGTCGCGTCAGGGCGACGCGCCGGCGGCGGTGTGGCTGGCGGTCGCTGCGGGAGCAGCCGCCTCGATGCTCGTGCTCGCCGGGCACCCGCAGACAGCCATGTATGGCGCCTACGCCGCCGCCGGCTACTGGCTCGCGCGCGGCTGGCGCGACCGTGTTCGGTTAAGCGCGCTGGCGGGTCTGGGGCTGACCGCCGCGCTCGTCGCCGTCGGCCTGTCGGCGGCCCAATGGCTGCCGACCGCGGACCTCTCGGATCGCGTAGCGCGCGACCTTTCGGCCGCCGAGATGGAGGCCGGCTTCGAGATCAGTGACATCGCCCAGATGGTAGCGCCCGCGCGCCGTGAGGTGCTGGACGAAGCCGACGCCGCCAGCGCCCCGCGCGGCGCGGGCTCATGGGTGCCGCTGTTCGTCGGGGCACTCGCGCTGGCATTGATCGGGTGGGGCACTCTGCGGCTCCGGGAAGTGCGACCGTGGGTCGCCGCGGCCGGCGCCGCCTGGCTCGTCAGCTTGGCCGGCCACACGCCGCTGTACGACCTGCTCTTGCGGTGGCTGCCAGGCTTCGCCTTGTTCCGGCACCACGAGCGCGCGGCAGTGCTCTTCAGCCTCTTCCTGGCGGTGGCGGCCGGGCTGTCCGTCAGCCGGCTGCTCGCGGACCCTGTGGCGACGCTCCGCTCCGCCGGTCGGGCCGTCGCGCTCGCGGGCGGCGCCGTCGCCGTGATCGCCGTGCTCGTCGCGCTCGGGGCCGACTCCGATGACGCCAGGGCGGTCGCCGACGCGCTGGTGCTCTCGGCGCTGGCGCTCGGCGCGGGGGCGCTCGTTCTGCACGCCGGCCAGCGAGGGGGCGACTCAGAGCGGTTCTTCGGATGGGCCCTGGTGGCGATCGCGGCTCTCGAGCTCCTCAGCGTGAACTACGGTCGGGCGCTGGGCCCGCGACCTGTTTTGGACCAGGGTGCCGAGAGCAGCATCCTCGGTGTGCTGTCGGAGCGAGCCAGGGAGGGCCGAGTGTCGAGCGAGGCGCTCCTGCCGGGCGGCCCGAACGCGGCCAGCATCTGGCGGCTCTACGACACCACCGGTGACAGCCCGATGCACCTGCGTCGCCACGCGGCGATGATCGACGAGCTCGACGAGATGACCGCCTGGCGCCTCCAGGCGGTGCGGTTCGCGGTGTCGGACCGTGCATTCCCGCCGGACGCGCCGGTCAGCGAGTTGGCGGCGGACGGAGACGTCAAGCTGTATGAGGTCCTGCTGCCTGCACCCCAAACGTGGGTGCCGACCGAGGTGCTGTCGCTCGAACCAGCTGAGGGCGCAAGCGGTGCGGGCGCTGACGCCGCCGGGCTCGCGGAGCTGCGCGCCCCGCAGCTGGCGAACGATCCGAACGGCCGCGTCTTCGTCCCCGAGCTCGTGGCGGAGGCCTACCGGCGTGAGGCGGACGCGGGCCAGGAGGGTGGGTCCGGGGTCGTCGGTCTCGACCCGGGCCGGTCCGAGCTGGTCGGCCTCGATCCGGGGCGGGCCGTCACCAACGTCTGGCTGGAGCGCGAGGCGGTGGTCGTGCTGTCCACGACATACGACCCCGGCTGGCGCGCCACGGCGCGGCCGAGCGACGGCTCGGCCGGCGCCCAGGAGCTCGACGTCATGCCGGCCAACGGTGTCCTGTGCGCCGCGTTGGTGCCGGCGGGCCAGTGGCGCATCGAATGGACGTACCGCCCGGCGGCGGTAGAATTCGGCTTTGCGCTGAGCGGCGCCACGTTGCTCCTGGCGGCCGTAGTGGCGCTGGTCATGTTGCGGCGCCGTCGGGCGCGGAGCCCCGCGACCTAACGCGCGCTGGGCGCCGTGGTTGACGCGCCGAAGCCCCGACCCGCGCCGACGCGGCGGACGACATGGTGTGAAACGTTGACGACAGAGGACAGCACGAGCAATCGCGCCGCGACGGCGGCTGCGGCAGCTGACGAGGCGGCGACCACGCCGCCACAGTCGCGCATCCGGCCGCGTCGAGTGGCGGTGCTCTATCACCCCCACGTCGAGGAGTCGCTGGTGACGGCGCGCCAACTCGCGGAGATGCTGAGCGAGCACGGCGCCCATCCGATGCTGCACGACGCCTGGGAGTGGGGCGCGTCCGACGACGACCTCGCCGGTCTCGATTGGGTGATCACGCTGGGCGGCGACGGCACCGTGCTCCGAGCGGTGCGGCAGACGGCGGAGCGCGGCATTCCCATCACCGGCGTGAACTTCGGGCGCCTCGGCTTCCTCGCCGAGCTCGAGCCGCGCGAGGCGCTGCGCAGCATCTCCGATCTGGCCCAAGGCGGCGGCCACATCGAGGAGCGGCTGATGCTGCGGTGCCGGGCGCGCATAGGCGGTCAGCCGTACGGGCCGGTCGACGCGCTGAACGACATCTTCGTCGGGCGCGGCCGGGTCGCCCACGCGGTCCGTCTCGATGTGTCGGTGGACGACGTGCCGCTGGTGCGGTTCGTCGCCGACGGGTTGGTGGTCGCGACCCCGACCGGCTCGACAGCCTACTCGCTGTCGGCCGGCGGCTCGGTGATCGGACCGGGGCTCGATGCCCTTATGGTGACGCCCGTGGTGCCCCACCCCAACCCCGTGCGCCCGATCGTGCTGCAGGCCGACTCGTGCATCGACATCTGGCTGGGCCGCGGTCGGGACGCGATTCTCACGATCGACGGCCAGGTCCACGAGGACTTGCTCGAGGGTGACTCGGTGCGCGTGACCGTCGCGCCGCGCCGCGCGCGGTTCCTTAG
>JBJYWW010000193.1:0-7029 GCA_046259645.1 Anaerolineae bacterium | reverse complement strand
CGTCGAGCTTCTACGACACGCTCATCGAGCGCCTGCGGCGCTGAGCGACTTGGTGACGGGAGCGGGCTAGTTCATGGCGATTAGGCGAGCGGACCTCGCGGTCCTCGACGTCGACGAGCTGGTGCGCCGCGGCGCCGCCGCGGCCCGCGTCGGCGAGGCTGGCGAGGCGCGTCTGTACTTGGCGGAGGCGACGGCGCGCGACCCGGGCAACGCCGACGCGTGGCTCTGGCTGGCCGGGGTGGAGAGTGATCCGCAGGCCAAGCGGCGCGCCTTCGAGCGGGTGCTCGAGCTGCGGGCCGACGACCCCGAGGCGAGGGCCGGGCTCGAGCGTCTGGCCGAGAAGTACGGCCAGGCCGTGCTCGCGTCCGAGGACGCCGCTGCGGTGATGTACTGCACGTGGCACCCGAACCGCGAGACGGGTCTCACCTGCACGCGGTGCGGGAGGCCGATGTGCCCCGAGTGCGCCAGGCAGCACCCGGTCGGTTGGCGTTGCAAGGAGTGCGCCAAGGAGCTGCGGTCGCCCCTGTACAAGGTAGGCCCCATCCAGTACCTCGGCGCGCTCGCCGCGGGAACCGCTTTGTCAACGTTGATCGGGATCGGCATGTACATGATCGGCGGCCTCTGGTTCTTCGCGCTCTTCCTGGGTCCGGCCGGCGGCGCGGCAGTCGCCGAGGCGGTCAGCGTGGGCGGCGGGAGGAAGCGCGGCCAAGGCATGCAGGTCGTGGCGGCCGTGTCTGTGGTCCTTGGCGCCGCGGTCGGCGCTTGGATCGCCATGGCTTCGGGGCTCTCGGCCCTGAGCCCCTTCAGGGGGGCGCTCGGGCCGATCCTGTATGCCGTCCTCGGCGCCGTTGCGGCATCCAGGCGCCTGAAGTAGCCCGCGGCGCGCCGCAATGCTAGTCGAGCTCGAGGTCCGCGACTTCGCGATCATCGATCACCTCCGGTGCACGTTCGAGCCGGGCTTCAACGTGCTGACTGGCGAGACCGGGGCGGGCAAGTCCATCGTGATCGGGGCGCTCGGCCAGATCCTGGGCGAGCGGGCTGACGCGACGTTGGTGCGGACGGGCGCCGAGCGCGCGATCGTGAGCGCGGTGTTCGACCCGGGCGAGGATGCGGATCGGCTTGCGCCCGTCCTGGAGTCGTACGGCCTCGACGCCTCCGACGAGCTCATTCTCGGCCGCGAGATCCACGCAGCCGGCCGGTCGACGGCTCGCGTCAACGGGCGCGCCGTGCCGGCGAAGGCGCTGTCGGAGCTCGGCGCGCTCTTGGTGGACATCCACGGCCAGAGCGAGAGCGCGTCGCTGAAGCGCGAGGCGTCGCACCTAGGGCTGCTCGATCGGTACGCCGACCTCGTCCCGCGGCGGCGGGCGGTGTCGGAGCTCGTCTCGCGCCTGCGAGAGGTCGAGCGCGAGCTGTCCGACTTGCGGGAGGACGAGGCCGCGCTCGCGCGACGGGCGGACACCCTCTCGTTCCAGGTGGGCGAGATCAGCGCGGCGCGGCTCACGGAGTCGGAGGAGTCCGATCTGCTGGCCGAGCGCACCCGCCTGGCGAACGCCGAGAGCCTGGCGCGCTTGGCCGACGAGGCGTTCGGCGCGTTGCGTGACGAGACCGGCGACCGAGACGCGGCGCTGGACCTGCTGGACAAGGCGCTCACCGCGCTGGAGCAGCTGGCCAGGATCGATCAGGACCTGACGGGCCCTCACGCGGCTGTCGCGACGCACGCCGACGCGCTGTCGGAGCTGGCCACGTGGCTCAGGTCGTACCGCGACTCCCTTGCCTTCGACCCGGCGCGGCTCGACGAGGTCGAGGAGCGACTAGTCGCGATCTCGGACCTGAAGCGCAAGTATGGTGGGGACGTTGCCGCGGTGAACGCCTTCGGTGAGCGGGCCGCCGCCGAGTTGCTGCGACTGCGGGGGGCCGGTGAGCGCGTGTCGGAGCTGGAGGGCGTCCGTGCCGGGTTGATGGGCGAGATCGCCTCGGCGGCGGCGGAGCTCTCCGGTCTGCGTCAGGCAGCGGGCGCGCGCCTGGCGCTCGAGGTCGAGTCCGAGATGGGTGAGCTCGGCATGGCGGGCGGCTGCTTCGAAGTCGGGATCTCCGGCCAGCCCGATCCGGACGGCGTCCTGGTGAACGGAGAGCGCCGCGCGTTCGACGCCACGGGCGTCGACAACGTGGGGTTCCTGGTGTCAACGAACCCCGGGGAGGAGCCGCGACCATTGGCGCGCGTGGCGTCGGGTGGCGAGACAGCGCGGCTCATGCTCGGCCTGAAGACAGTCCTGACGGCCGCCGACGAGGTGCCCAGCCTTGTGTTCGACGAGATCGACGCCGGTATCGGCGGGCGGATCGGGGCGGTGGTCGGCCGCAAGCTGTGGGGCCTCGCCAAGCGCCATCAAGTGCTGTGCGTCACCCACCTGCCCCAAGTCGCCGCCTACGGCGACCATCACCTCCGAGTGAGCAAGGGCGTGGTCGACGGGCGAGCCGTGACGGCGATAGACGAGGTGACCGACGGGGAGCGCCGGCGCGAGCTGGCGGCGATGCTCGGCGCCGACTCGGGGGCGGTTCTCGAGGGCGCGACGCAGCTGCTGGACGAGTCGGCCGAGTGGAAGTCGCGCAGCGAGGCGACAGGCGTGACGGCCTAGCGGTGCGCCTGCGCGTCGCTGCGCGCGGCCTGGGCGCGCGCGCTGCGAGCCGCAGGCCCGCGAATACCTGACTAGACCGGCAGGGCTATGTTATAATCGCCCGCGTTTGCGACGCACGGGATCGGCCCGATCGCTCGCCCAACGAGTGGCCGGGCCGTTTTGTGGGTCGGCACGCAGTGCCGGCGCCTACTTGTGCATTACCGAGGAGGAGCATCCTGATGGACGGTGTGTCTGTCGCGACCCTGGGCCTTATCATACCGGTCGCGATCCTGGTCGCATTCGGCTTCGCGTTCTGGCTCGCGCGGGACGTGCTCAGCCGCGACACTGGGACTGCGGAGATGCAGGCCGTCGGCGACGTGATCTACGAGGGCGCGGTGGCGTTCATGCGCCGCCAGTACTCGACGATTATGATGTTCGCCGTCGTCACGGCACTGATCCTGTTCGTGGTCATCGGCAAGTTCGATCAGTTCCCGGAGGCCGAGGGCGTCAGCCCGTGGATGAACGGCCTCTACACGGCGATCGCCTTCCTGGTCGGCGCCTCGCTGTCCGCGCTGTCCGGCGTCATCGGCATGTGGGTGGCCGTGCGCTCGAACGTCCGCGTCGCGGCCGCGGCGCAGGGCGGCGTGGGTCCGGCGCTCACGGTGGCGCTGCGCGGCGGGGCCGTTTCGGGCTTCCTGGTCGTGGCCCTGTCGCTGCTCGGTGTGTGGGGGGTGTTCGAGATCTACGGGCGGTACCTCGTGGGCGGCGATAACTGGTTTGCCGTCGCGCCGTACCTCATAGTCGGCTTGGGTTTCGGCGCCAGCTTCGTCGCGCTGTTCGCGCAGCTCGGCGGCGGGATCTACACCAAGGCGGCCGACGTCGGGGCCGACTTGGTCGGCAAGGTCGAGCAGGGCATCCCCGAGGACGACCCGCGCAACCCGGCCGTCGTGGCCGACTTGGTTGGCGACAACGTGGGCGACTGCGCCGGCCGTGGCGCGGACCTGTTCGAGAGCACAGTGGCCGAGAACATCGGCGCCATGATCCTCGGCATCCTGCTCTGGCGCATCGGCGGCAACGTCGGTTTCATCTTCTTCCCACTGGTGGTGCGCTCGTTCGGCATCTTCGGGTCCGCGGCGGGCGTGCTGACCGCGCGGATGCGGCCTGGCGAGACCGACCCGATGAAGCCGCTCAACCGTGGCTTCTACATCACGACCGGCCTGAACGTCGCCTTCCTAGCGTTCTCGACGTACATGATGTTCGGCGAGAGCTGGGCGTGGTGGTTCGGCTCCGGCTTGATAGGTATCGCCACCGCCTTGGCCTTCCTTTACATCACCCAGTACTACACCGAGAGTCGCTATCGACCGGTGCAGTCGATCGCCGAGGCGTCGAAGACGGGCAGCGCGACCAACATCATCACCGGTCTGGCGGTGTCGTTGGAGACGACAGCCGCGCCGGCCATCGCCATCTCCATCGCCTTGCTCGCGACCTACTGGACCGGCACCCAGGCGGCTGCTCACATGGGTGTCACGTCGGCAACGACGCACTCCGCCGCCGGCATCTATGCCACGGCCGTCGCGACCATGGGCATGCTCATGAGCGCTGCCTACATCCTCGCCATGGACACGTTCGGGCCGATCGTCGACAACGCGGGCGGGATCGTCGAGATGTCTGATGCGCCTGAGGACGTGCGGCGTGGCACCGACGCGCTCGACAGCGCCGGCAACACGACCAAGGCGCTCACGAAGGGATACGCCATCGGCTCGGCCGCGCTGGCCGCCTTCCTGCTGTTCCGCGCCTACCTGGACAAGGTCGCGCACATGGTCGAGAACATGGGCGGAGCCAACGACAAGGTCGCCGCGCTCGTCGACAGCGGCACTCCGCTGGACCAGGCGGTCGACGTCGTCAAGCTGGCGGTCTACACGGTCGACATGGGCGACGTCAAGGTGTTCGTCGGGGCGCTCATCGGCGCGATGCTGGTGTTCCTGTTCAGCTCGCTGGCCATCAGCGCGGTAGGCGACGCCGCCAAGGGCATGATCGAGGAGGTCCGCCGGCAGTTCGCGGCCGATCCCGGCATCATGGCTGGGACCAGCAAGCCCGACTACGCGCAGGCGGTGGACATCTCGACGCGAGCGGCGCTGCGCCAGATGGTGGCGCCGGGCCTACTGGCGGTGCTCGTTCCGGTCGCCGTAGGACTGCTGCTGAAGAGCCAGGCCGCGGCCGGCTTACTGATGGTCGGCACGATCACCGGTGTGATGGTCGCCACGAGCATGAACAATGGCGGCGGCGCGTGGGACAACGCCAAGAAGCTGATCGAGGCGGGCAAGCTCATGGATGACGACGGCAACGCGCTGGCCAAGGGCTCGGAGGCCCACGCCGCGGCGGTTGTCGGTGACACCGTCGGTGACCCGTACAAGGACACGGCCGGGCCGAGCATCCACGTGCTCATCAAGCTGCTCGCGACGATCACGCTGGTGCTCTCGCCGCTGTTCATGTAGGGCGCGTCCCGCCCGGAGGGCTGACTGCAACCCGAAGGGCGACCACAACCTAGGAGCGGCTCCAGCGGGCGGGGCGGCAATGGAAGACCTCGGCCGGGGCGCCGGGAGCGCCGCGCCGGTGGGCGAACTCGCGCACTGCGACCGCCATTTCGGCGGCGTCGCTCCAGAACGTCGAGATCTGCGACTTGTACTCGGCGACGGCGGCGATCTTGGCCGCCAGGTCGCTTTCCGCAAGGGGGGACCAGGCCCGCGCCTGGTCCCCGCTGGCATCGGGCTTTTCGCGCTCACGAGTGTCGCCGCGCGCCGGCCGCGGCTCTGGATCGATCTCCGCCAGGGCCGCGGCCAGCGCCGTTTCGTCGGCAGCGTACGGGAAGTCCTCATAGTAGAGGAGCCGCGCCTCGCCGCCGGCCCGGCGGTCGGCCCACAGCTCGGTCGCGCGCCGGACGAGCTGGTGGTCGACATGTCCTCCGACGCCAAGCGGAGCGTAGATCGTCATGGTGCCGGTCGGCGCCCCGTCACGGGCCGGCATCGCATCGCCTAGCGCTGTCGCGATCTGTCTCGCGATCCGAGCGGCCCACGCGTCGTCGCCAGGCGCCACGGGGCCGAAGATCGCGTCGTCGCCCTCGTACAGCCACGCCCCGGTCTCGGGATCGCGGCGATACGGCGCGTCGGGCACGTCGAGGTGCAGCCAGTCCGCGTCTAGCCGCGCCATGGCCTCCATGTCCTCGGCGCGTCGCGTCTCCAGCATCCGGCCTGCCGACACCTCTCGTTCCGCCCAGCGGGAGTGCAGGCTCTTGGCGTACGGCGACAGGTCGCCGCCGTCCGGTGCTCCCGCGCACACGGACACCACGAGCACCCGCTGGCGCTCCCGGCGTTGGCGACTGATGGTCCCGCCGCACGACAGCGCGGCATCGTCGAGATGGGGGGAGATGTAGACGTGGAGTGGCGCGGACGCGTCGGTCTCGTCGCTGTTGCTCATGAGTTCCTCGGTCACGACTGGTCCTGGACCTCTCCCGCGGCCGACCGTCCGGCGGGCGGGAAGTGCCGCCGACGGGGCCGACGGGGGCGGCAGGCTACCGCCGACCGACGATTGTAGTGCAGCGGATGCGCTGCCGGTATACTCCGCCCAGACCGCTCGCCCGCCCAACGACGGCGCCTTGCGGCGCGGCTCGCGACTGCGTTAACATAAAGAACCGAGCCCGCGACGGGGAGAGGATGCGCCCATGATCGAAACGAACGGCCTCACCGTGTACTACGGCCGCCATCGCGGCATCGACGGCTTGACGATGACCGTGGATCCGGCACAGGTGTACGGCTTCCTCGGGCCCAACGGCGCCGGCAAGACCACCACCTTGCGCGTGCTGCTGGACATAATCCGCCCGAGCCGCGGCACGGCCGAGCTGTTCGGCCTCGATTGCCAGAAGGACGGTGTCGAGATCAGGCGTCGAGTGGGCTACCTGCCGGGCGAGCTGAGCCTCTACCCCCAGCTGCGCGCGAGCCAGTACCTCAACATGGTCAACTCGGTTCGAGGGAACACCGCCGATCCGGCCTACATCAGCTACCTATGCGACTACTTGTCGTTGGACCCGAGTCGTCGGATGCGAACGTACTCGCGGGGCAACAAGCAGAAGATCGGCCTCGTCGCGGCGTTCATGGGGCGGCCGGAGCTGCTGCTGCTCGACGAGCCGACGAGCGGTCTGGACCCACTTGTGCAGCAGAGCGTCCTCGATCTCGTGCGGCAGGCGCGCGACGAGGGCCGCACCGTCTTCCTGTCGTCGCACGTGCTGTCGGAGGTGCAGGCGGTGTGCGACCGCGTGGGGATCATCCGGGACGGTCGACTGGCCGCAACCGAGTCCGTCGAAGACCTGGTGCACGGGCAGATACACCGGATCACGATGCGCTTCGAGCAGATGCCGCCGGTC
>JBJYWW010000192.1:0-2502 GCA_046259645.1 Anaerolineae bacterium | reverse complement strand
CGACGCCGAGCCCGACGCAGACCGGCACACCCAGTGCCACGTCAGGCTCCTCGCCGCCGGCAACAGTGGCACCTACCACCTCGGCTTCGCCATCCGCAACGACGTCGGGTACGCCCGGCCCGAGCCCGACAGCCAGCCTGACGCCGACCTTCGATCCGAACGCCACGTCGACCCCGACCGTCGACCCGAGCGGCACCTCGACGCCGACGACCGACCCGCACGCCACTCCGGCGCCGTCATCGAGCGCAACGGCGCAGCCGAGTCACACGCCCGGCCCATCCGTCTCGCCAGCCGCGACGTCTAGTGCGACCGGGCGCCCATCGGCGAGCACCGCCACCGCCGAGCGCACGCCGACGGCTGGCCCAGGCACCGTGGAACCGCACGGCCGCGGCCTGTACCTGCCGCTGCTCTCGAAGTCGCAGTAGCGACAGCGCTTCGCCGCGCTACGCCGCGCAACGCGACGAGCTCTAGTTCGTCGCTAGCGGAAGATACAGAGGGGGCGCTGCTGGCGTCGCCGTCACTGGAGCAGTTGGGGTCGCGGTCGCGGACGGCGTGCCTGGCGGCGTCGCAGTGCCGTCCGGGGTGACGGAAGGGGTCGGCGACGGGTTGACCGGGACGCCGGACACCACCAGTGCCGGGTCTCCCAGGAGCACGAACTGGCGGATCGTGTCGTCGGACTCCGGCGAGTGGCTGTGCGCGAGCGCTAGCGCTTCGGCCGTCAGCGCGCCGAGCGTTAAGCCCCGGCCGTCGTAGAGCCCCGCGTAGAACCGGTCAAGCAGGAAGCGGTTGCGGGCCAACGACGTGAACCCGGTTGGGCTCCACGCCGCCACCCCGCCGCCACCCGGATGCGTCAGCCATAACTCGGCCATCGAGACCGGCTTCAGCGGGTGATCGATCCAGCCGTTCATGCACGTTGCAGTCGTGAACAGCGGCAGCTTGGCGCCGTTCGCCAGCCTCGCGATGTCGGAGTTCTGGTAGATGCGCCCGCCGCCGGGCCACGGCCCCCACAAGTCCACGTTGCCGTGGCCGACATAGTTAAGAAGCAGCACGCCGTCCGTCACCGCCGCGCTGATGTCGGCCGAGATGTCACGATCGCGAGGGTACGTTCGGGCGTAGAACCGCGTCACGGCCGTGTCCACCGGCATGTGCGCGATGAGCTCCTCCGAGAGGGACTCGAACGACCCGCCGGCATCGTCGTCGACCACCATCGCCGCTCCGCGCTGCCAGCCCTCGCCGGGCGGCGAATCCTCGAAAGCGAGCGTCTTGCTAACTATCGTGGAGGCTTGTGCCGCCGTCGATACCGGGAGCCGCCCGAGGAGCACATCGGGCACCACGTCCCGTTCGTCGCTATCCAGGTTGGCGTACCACAGGTCGCTTGTGACCGCGGCCAGCTCCCCGCTCACATCGACGTCGACCTGAATCGACGGCACGAAGACCTCCGAGCCACGGCCGTACGCGCCTTTGTAGTCCAGGTTGGCCTCGCCCACCAGGAGCACGTACGTCGGAGCCGGCGGCTGCCAGTGCTCGCGAGCATGCAGCAGGAACGCGCGGATGGCGTGCGGATCGAACACACCGTCCGAGAACTCGTCGTAGACGTCTTGGATGTCGGCGACGAGCACGCGCAGGCCCTGTGCCCCACGACGGTCGACGAGCGGCTGCAGGGCATCGATGAAGTCGGCGTGGCTGATCACGACGTAGTCCGCTCCGTTGTCGGGCGATCGCAGGTCGGACGGCACGTCCGGCTCGATGCGGCTGGGCTGCGATGCGAGATCCGGTACGAACGCCACATAGCGGGCGGGGTCAGGACCGGCTCCGCCACCATCGTCCGTCAGGCGCACCCGATACGTGCCGTCTCCGGGCGGTTCTACCAGCGTGTGGGTCAGCACCACCGGCGCGTCGGGCTGGCTGATGTCCCACACCTCGATCCCAGGTGCCCTGAAGCCGCTGACCGTGAACGAGTGCCGTCCGGCCGACGGCGCACCGAACTCCAGGCCTGCCCCGTCGGATGCGTAGCCTGCGTCGTGCTCGATCTCGAACCAATCGACCGCCACCGCATCGACCGTGGCGCCGGTGCGTCCGGCGTTCTCGATTGTCAGCGTGTTCACGCCGCGCTGCAGCCTGCCCTCCGGCATGGGCGCCTCCGCGACGTGCATTCCCATGCCGTCGAACCGCAGCGTCGCGAGATCCCTGCCGTTGACCGCCACTACGACTCGATGATCAGGATCGACGGCGTGGTCGTCGCTGTAGCCGTAGAGCCGCAGCCGCAGCGTGGCCTCGCCGGCATCGGTCGCCAGGTTGGGCAGCTGGAAGTCGTAGTCACGTGACGACGGGGCGTGGAGCGCCGCGCCCCAGAGCCAGCGATCCGTGGCCTCGGTGGCGTGCATGGAGCCGAAGTAGGTGGTGTCTTCCTCAGCGTGCAGCACCTCGCGGAAGGATTGCGCTAGGGGCACGCTTCGGTCCGGCGGTGCCGGGCGCTCGCCCATCAGGAGCGGGCCCTGCTCC
>JBJYWW010000191.1:0-7045 GCA_046259645.1 Anaerolineae bacterium | reverse complement strand
CGGCGCTCGTGGCCGAGTTGACCGCGTGCGGCGTGCGCCGGGCGTTGATCTCACCCGGCGCGCGTAGTGCCCCGCTGGCGCTGGCCGCCGCGGCAGCGCCGGGCCTCGAAACGAGCGTGCACCTCGACGAGCGCTCAGCGGCGTTCGTCGCACTGGGCGCATCCAAGGCCAGCGGCCGGCCGGTGGCGCTCATCTGCACCTCGGGTACGGCCGCGGCCAACTACCTACCGGCCGTCGTCGAGGCTTATCACGACGGTGTGCCGCTGCTGGTGCTGACGGCCGACAGGCCGCCGGAGCTGCGCGACACCGGCGCCTGGCAGGCCATCGACCAGGTGAGGCTGTACGGCGGCTACGTGCGTTGGTTCGCCGACGTCGCTCCGCCCGGCGCGCGGCCCGGCGAGGACGGCCTGCGGTACGTGCGCTCGATCGCCGCGCGCGCCGTGGCTGAGGCGATGACGCGCCCGTCCGGGCCGGTGCACCTGAACCTGCCGTTCCGCGAGCCGCTGGTTGCGCCCGGCGTGCCTGGGGCCCAGCCAAGCAGCGAGCCCGGTCTGAGTGGCGGAGCCGAGCCAAGCGCCGCGGAGCGATTCGGCGCCGGGAACCGACCGAGCGCCGTCCCGCACACGCGCGCCCCCGGCGCCCGACGCACTCTCGACGAGGAGCAGCTCGAGGATCTGGCGGATATGCTGGCATCGGCGCCGAGGGGCGTGATCCTGGCGGGGCGCCGGCAGCCGCCGGTCGTTGGCGACGCCCGCTCCACGCGCTATGCGGAGTCCGTGGCCCGGTTGGCGGCTGCTGCGGGGTACCCGGTGCTGGCGGAGCCCCCAGGCGGCCTGCGCTTCGGTCCGCACGATCGCTCGCACGTAGTTGACGCCTATGACGCGATCCTGCGCGACGGGGACTGGTTGGCGGCGCACGAGCCGCAGGTCGTTCTGCGGATCGGCGCGAGTTTCGCCTGGCGCCACGTCGCTGATCTCGCCTCCGGCTCGCCGCACGTGCACCAGGTCGTCGTGGACGAGAACATGTCGTGGGACGACCCGCGACGGCACGGCGGAACTCGACTGCACGTGGATCCGACGCGGCTGTGCGAGGCGCTCGCCGACCGGGTCGAGGCAGGGTCGGCAGCTGGGCGAGCCTCGACCGACACTGCGGGCGCACTGCCACGGTCGGGCAGCGACCGCACCGATAAGTGGCTCTCCGAGTGGCTGGCCGTGGCCGACACGGCCAGGCGGATCCGAGCCGAGCACGTCTCCGCCGCGGACGAGGCGACCGTGGGCTGGGTCTACGAGGCACTGCCGGAGCTCGCCCCTGACGGCGCGCTCTTGTACGCCGCCAACAGCATGGCGGTTCGCGACCTCGACACGTTCACTGATGCGTCCGCGTCGGTGCTCGGTGTCCTCACCAACCGCGGGGCGGCCGGCATCGACGGGACGGTGTCGAGCGCCATCGGCGCCGCGCTTGCGTCGAGGCGCCCGACGATACTCGTCACCGGCGACCTGGCGTTCGCCCACGATGTCGGCGGTCTGGCGTCGGCCGACCTCCCGGGGCTCGACCTCGCGGTCGTTGTCCTGAGCGACGGCGGCGGCGGGATATTCGAGCACACCGCGCTGGCGCAGCTGCCGCGCCAGCAGTTCGAGCGGCTGTTCGTGACACCGGCGCGCCTCGGGGTGTCGGCCGCGTGCCTGGCGTATGGCGTGAGTCACTCGGTGGTCGAGGACCGAGCTGCGCTACGTGCCGAGCTTCGCGGCGGTCCGGAGGCCCGCGTCATCGAGATCGCCATCGATCGCGCGGCCAACACGGCCCTGCGAGAGGGCTACTGGAAGGCGGTGAGGGAGAGCCTGGCTTGACGGGCTCGATACCGGAGGGCCCGACACGGCTCGCCGTTCATCGCCTGGTTCGGGGCGCACCCGGGACCGCGAGCGGTCGAGAGTCCTCAGGCCGCGGCCAACTTGGCGCCGTGCACGCGCCGCTCGTCCTTCTGCACGGCTTCACCGGCGATGCGACCACCTGGTCCGGCCTGGTCCCGCATCTCGGGAGTGCCCGCGAGGTGTATGCGATCGACCTCGTGGGGCACGGCGACTCGCCCGACCCGGGCGAGCCGGGGTCGTACACCATCGCCGCCACGGTGCAGTCGGTTGCGGCGGCCTGGGCTCGCACCGCCGCCGGTGCGGCCCACTGGCTCGGCTACTCCATGGGCGGCCGCGTGGCGCTGAACCTCGCCATGGCACGGCCGGACCTCGTCGCGTCGCTCACGTTGGTCGGTGCATCGCCGGGGATCGGCGACGCCGTGGCAAGGCGCGAGCGAGTCGCCGCCGACGAGGAGCTGGCGTCGTTCATCGAGACGGAGGGCGTGCCGGCCTTCGTCGACCGTTGGATGGCGCACCCGCTGTTCGCCAGCCAGGGGAAGCTCGGTCCGGGACACCTGGCGCGAGCCCGCGAGCAGCGGCTTCGCAACAGGGGGCGAGCCATGGCGCTCACGCTCCGGGGCATGGGCACGGGGGCGATGGAGCCGGTGGGCGAGCGCTTGCCCGAGCTCGAGCTGCCCGTACTGCTGGTGACCGGCGCCGACGACGCCAAGTTCTGCCGCCTGGCGCGAGAGATGGAAGAGCGCCTTCCGGCGGCGCAGCGGGCGGTCTTGCCCCACGCCGGCCACGCGGTCCACGTCGAGGCACCGGACGCCCTGGCGGTCGTCGTCAACCGGTTTCTGCAACACGTCGAGGCCGTGTAGAATCGCGCGACTTCGGGGAGCAAGGAGAGGGCCGTGTCCGTCAACTGGCAGACGGTGAGAGACTACGAGGACATCTTGTTCGAGTCGACGGATGGCATTGCCAAGATCACCATCAACCGCCCGGAGGTGCGCAACGCCTTCCGACCACAGACCAACGTGGAGATGCTGGACGCCCTGAACGTCGTCCGCGACGACCCCGAGATCGGAGTCGTCATCCTGACGGGCGCCGGTGACAAGGCCTTCTGCTCCGGCGGTGATCAGCGGATCAGGGACAAGGCCGGCTACGTCGACGAGGCCGGCGTGCCGCGACTGAACGTGCTGGACGTCCAGATGGCAATCAGGCGCCTGCCGAAGCCGGTGGTCGCGATGGTCGCCGGCTACGCCATCGGCGGCGGACACGTGCTGCACGTCGTGTGCGACCTTACGATCGCGGCGGACAACGCGATCTTCGGGCAGACGGGGCCGCGGGTCGGCAGCTTCGACGGCGGGTTCGGCTCCAACTACCTGGCCAGCATCGTCGGCCAGAAGAAGGCGCGCGAGATCTGGTTCCTGTGTCGGCAGTACTCGGCGCAGGAGGCGCTCGAGATGGGGCTTGTGAACACCGTGGTCCCGCTGGCCGAGCTCGAGGACACCACGGTGGAGTGGTGCCGCGAGATGCTGGCGCTCAGCCCCATGGCGCTGCGGATGCTCAAGGTGTGCTTCAACGCCGCTCTCGACGGCCAATCCGGCCTGCAGCAGCTGGCCGGTGACGCCACGCTTCTGTACTACATGACGGACGAGGGCGCGGAGGGCAAGCGGGCGTTCCTGGAGAAGCGCAAGCCCGACTTCGGCAAGTTCACGCGGTTCCCGTAGGGAAGCTCCGATGCGGGCGCAAGGGACGAGGCACGGCAGCGACGGCGCCAGCGGTCATGCGCGAGCGCGTGCGCTCCGGGTGACGACGTCGCCGCACGTGGATCGGGGCTTATGTTGAGCCCGTGGCTGCTGGGTATGCGCCCCAAGACGCTGACGGCGGCGGCGGCGCCCGTGGCCGTCGGCGCGGCGCTCGCCTTCTGCGACGGCGTCTTCGCGCTGCTGGCCGCGCTGGCGGCGCTGGCCGGCGCGCTGCTGATCCAGATCGGCACGAACCTGGCTAACGACGTGCTCGACTACCGACGGGGCATTGACGACGAGGCCCGCCTGGGACCGACACGAGTAGTGCAGGCCGGGCTGTTGCCGGCCGGTCAGGTCACGGCCGCCGCCGCTGGAGCCTTCGCCCTGGCTGCGGCACTTGGGCTCTACCTGGTGCACGTGTCGGGCTGGCCGATCCTGGTGGTAGGCGTGGCCGCCATCGTCTCGGGCGTGCTGTACACGGCCGGCCCCGTGCCGCTGGCGTACGTCGGGCTGGCTGACATGTTCGTGCTGGTGTTCTTCGGTCTGGCGGCGGTCGCCGGCACCTACTACGTGCAGGCGCTGACGGTCACTCCGGCCAGCCTCGCGTACGGGGTCGCCGTCGGGGCCCTGTCGGTGGCGATTCTGAACGTGAACAACCTGCGCGATATCGACACCGACCGTCGCGCCGGTAAGCGATCGTTGGCCGTGCGCCTCGGCGCTCCCGCGACGCGCACCTACTACGCGGCAAGCGTGCTCGCGGCCTTTGCCGTGCCCTGGCTGCAGGCGCTGAGCGGCGACTACTGGCTGCCCGCGCTATTCAGCCTGCTGGCGCTGCCCGACGGCCTCAAGGCGATCGGCGCGGTCCGCGGCGGCGCGAAGGGCAGGGAGCTGAACCCGGTGCTCGGGCAGACGGCGCGACTGCAGGCCGCCCACGCACTGCTGCTGAGCGTAGGCCTCGTGGCCGAGTCGCTGCTGTACGGTGCCTGAGCCAGCGGTGCTGCGCGCTGTCCCCGTGTCCTTAGCCTGGGCGGCCGCCATTGGCCTCACGGCGGGCGCAGGGCGAACGCCGCTGCGCGCGGGGGATCGGTCTCTCGCGTGCTGACGGCACGATGGGTGCCGTACCGCGTGCCGCTTCGCGCGCCGTTCGCCACGGCGGCCGGCGAGCTCGCGGAGCGGAGGGGCTTCGTGGTGCGGGTCGAGGACGAGGACGGCACGATCGGCCACGGGGAGTGTGCGCCGCTGCCGGCTCACGGCGGCGAGTCCCTCGCGCAAGCGTCGCGCGCGCTCGAGTCGCTGGGGTGCTGGCTTGCGACCTCGGAGATCGAGATCTCCGCGCCGGCGTCTCTGTTCGACCTGTCGGCGGAACTGGCGTCCGTCGAGCCGGCCGCGCCTGCCGCGCGGGCCGGCATCGTCCTGGCGACGGCCGACCTGGCGGCGCGGCGCGAGGGCCTGCCCCTCGCCCGGTGGCTTGCCTTGGGGGCCCGCGACTCGGTAGAGGTGAACGCATTGATCGGCGCCGTCGAACCGGAGGCGGCGCGCGTCGCGGTCACGAGCCTCGTCGCTGAGGGCTTCACGACGCTGAAGATCAAGCTCGACGCCGACGTTGGCGCCAGCGTCGCCCGCCTCGCCGCCGCGCGCGAGGCCGCGGAGCGGGCGCGGCGCGGCTCCGGTCGGCCGATCCGGCTGCGCGCCGACGCCAACGGCGCGTGGGATGTGCGGACCGCGCTCCGGGCACTGAAGGAGATGTCCGGGCTCGGGCTGGAGTACGTGGAGCAGCCGGTCCCGGCCGACGACGTCGAAGGTCTGGCCGAGGTGCGTCGTGAGTCGCCCGTCCGCTTGGCCGCGGACGAGGCCCTCCTGCGGCCCGGAGGAATCCAGCGGGTGCTGGAGCTCGAGGCGGCGGACCTCGTCGTGCTCAAGCCATCGCTGCTGGGCGGCTTGGCCGACGCGTGGGCCGCCGCCGACCAAGCCCGGTCCGCCGGCGTCGACGTGGTCGTCACATCGGCCCTCGACTGCGCAATCGGCCGGGCCGGAGCGCTGCACCTGGCGGCGGCGCTGCCCGGGATGGACGCCGCCTGCGGCCTGGCGACCGGCCACCTGCTCGCTGCGGACCTCACGGCCGACGGGTCTGACCCGACCGCGCCCACCGGCGACAGCGTGCGTGTGACGGCTGCTCCCGGCCTGGGCCTCGCGCTTGCCGAGCCAGCGGCGTGATGCCACCCGGGCTGGACCGACGCACGGAGCCCGATCAGCCCGGTCGGGAGCGCCCGGGAGAGCTCGAGCCCCACCAGCTACTGGTGGTCTACGACGGCGCTTGAGGCTTCTGCTCCAGCTCGGCGAGCTGGGTAGGGCGCTTGGACCGTCGCGGCAGGACTCTGTGGCTGCCGTCACAGGCTCTCGGTCTGCCGGAGACCCTTGGCTTGTCGGCCGCCGACGTGGGACAGGCCGCGTGGGCGCTGATGCCGGATGGCGATCTGGTCGCAGGACCACGAGCGGTGCTCGCGGCCGTGGACGCCGCACTTGGGCTGCGACTGCCAGTGTTCTCCATGCTGCTGTTGCTGCCCGCGGTGCCCTGGGCCGCCGATACGGTGTACGATTCCGTGGCGCGTCACCGATCGCGCCTTCCGGGCGGACCCGCCTGCCCGGCGGGCACGGTGCCACCGGCGCTCGGTGGCGCGACGCGAGCCGAGATCGCGCGGCGGCTGGCTCGCGACTCCTAGCCCTGGCATCGAGCTCGCGTCTGGCGGTCGCGTCTGCTGCGGCCGGGGTTAGTCTCAGCGTCCGGTGCGGCTGGGGCTGGTCTCAGCGTCCGCCGGCATCGGCGGCGGCACTGGTCGACCACACCGGGAGTTGTCGATGGCCGAGCGGAACGAGCATCAAGCAGGGTCCGCTCCGACGCGTCCGCAGCCGTCGATCGGTCGAGCGTTCGCGGGAGTCGAGCGCCCGCGAGCCCAGCTAGCGCTGCCGCTACCGGCCCACGCCCGCCAGCTTGGGGACTCGGTCGCTGCCGTGACCTGGCCTGGCGGTCGGCTCGGGTACGCCGAGCTATCGGCCGCCGCCGACGACCTGGCCCGCCGCTTGGCGGCGGCGGGCGTCGTACCCGGCGACCGGGTGGCGGCGCTGCTGCCGAACGGTCCGCTGTTCGTCGCGCTGGTGCACGCCGTCGGGCGCATCGGAGCGGCGCTGGTGCCGCTCAACACCAGGCTCGCGCCGCAGGAGCTCGCCTGGCAGCTCGCGGACTCGAGGCCGCGCGTAGTGATGACCGTCGGGGCGCTCGCCGACCGGGTGGTTCCGGAGTCGGGCGCAGGCGATTCGCCCACCGTCGTCGTCGCCGGCGGACCGCGCGGCACCGACCTCGACGCGCGCGGCCTGCCACGGGTCGAGGTTCAACCGGACACAGCGGTGGCGCTGCGCGAGTCAGTCGACGATCGTGCGTCGCACGTGATC
>JBJYWW010000190.1:0-9199 GCA_046259645.1 Anaerolineae bacterium | reverse complement strand
CCGTTCCGGACGATCGCTACGCCGACGAGACGCTGTACGAGGGCTTGCGGATCGAGCTGCCCATCCAGGTGGAGACCGTGCCCAACCGCGCTGGCGAGGGTGGAGGCGCGTACTCCGGCTCGACACTGCAGCAGAGCCTGACGCTGAGCCGCTCCCTCGATCTGCAGGACGCCGAGGGCCCGGTCTGGCTCACGTTCGACAGCGCGCTGGTGGTGCAGCGCATCTGGGGCTATGCGTACCTTGAAGTGTCCACCGACGGCATGACCTTCGAGTCGCTGCCGGATGCCGCTGGGGTATTCAACGACGAGGACCCGATGGGCATCAAGCGCGGCACGGCGGCGACCGGGGACCACGTCATGCGGCCGCGTTTCGACCTGTCGCGCTTCGCCGGCCAAATGCCCGTGCTGCGCTTCCGTTTCTTCACGTACCAGGGCGCTCCAGGCTCCGGCTGGTGGGTCGACAACATCGAGGTCACGGCCGGTGGCGAGGATGTGTTCTCGGAGGACTTCGAGGGCGGCCTCGGCGAGTGGTTCCCCAGCGGGTGGATCGCCGTCCCGGAGACGAAGCGCCACGAGCACCACTACCTGGTCGAGTGGCGCAACGACAACGGCTTCGATGCCTCGCTCAGGGGCGCGTACCAGACTGCCTACAGCGATCAGGACGAGTGGCGCGTGGACCGTGTGCCCGCCAACGTCCCGGGCGCTGTCGTGATGTACCGCAACCTGCGGTACCCGCTGACGGGCTCGTTCGTCGACAACCTGCTAGACCTGCCAAGCTACGGCTCGAAGTACGGGCTGCTGGTGCTCGACACCAACTACTGGCCGACGGACCGGCCGAGCGGTGGGGAGTTCTCGGGGCGGCTCGAGAGCCTGAACGCGCCGCTGGCGCTGCAGGACCAGCCCGACTTCGAGCTCGAGGTGCGGGACACCGCCTCGAATCGCGATGCCGACAGCGTAGAGACGATCACTGGCTCGCCCGGCGTGGCGCTCTTCAACGACGCGCTCGGCTACTACCCGGGCTTCAGCATGGACTTCGACTATTTCACAGGGACTGCGGGGGAGCCCGAAGCCTGGGACGAGGATGCGAGCGTCGTGGTGCCGGCGTACCGCGATCGAGCATACTCGACCCGTCTCACGTTCCCGGACAAGTCGCGGCCGCACCCGTATGACGGCACGCCGTTCAGCGAGATCCACGTGTTCGGGACCGGGAATCCGGGCGACGCGAACGCGCAGTTTGGCGTGCGCATCGAGGTCGTCGATGCGGCCGAGGACGGCAGTTGGGGCGCCGTCCGTGTGCAAAACGCCGCCGTTGACTACTACCTGGACGTGTCGACCGATGTGGCGATGCCCGGCGATGTGGTCACCTGGACGCTGCGCGCGAGCAACCGCGGCGCAGTCGACGTGCCCATCACCTACACGCTCTCGGTCCTGGGCGGCGTTGTGATGCAGGGCGGTAAGTTCCCGCTCGAGCCCGGCGAGGAGTTCGTCGAGCACTACTCGACAACGCTGCCGATCGACCTGACGCCTGACTATGTCGCGACCCAGCTGCAAGCGGAGGCGATGTTCGACGACGGCGCGAACCTGTGGCGGAGGACCGCGACGCTGCTGCCGCCGCGCCGGCTGTTCCTGCCGTCGCTCAACCTGGCCGAGAGCGAGTGAGCGCCGTGCGCCCCCACGCTGACGCCGGCAGGTGGGGAGAGGAGGGCGGCAGGCAGGCATTGGACGTCGTCGCGCACAACGCTAGGAGCTGATAATGGGAGCATCAGGGACCGGGGGTGACGCCTCCTACCTCGAGGCGGTCACCAAGATCATCTTCATGGGCGGGCTGAACCGGCAGGTGGTCGAGAACAAGTGGCCCGGCTTCCTCGATGCCTTCAAGGGCTTCGACGTCGGCTTCGTTGCGGACATGACGCCCGAGGACGTCGAACGGCTGGCCTCCGACGACCGGGTCATCAAGTACAAGGCGAAGCTGGCGGCGGTCGTCACGAACGCCGGGGCGATGCAGGACCTGGCCCAGGAGCACGGCAGCTTCAAGGCATACGTCGACCAGCTGTACGACGAGGGCGGTGCCGACGCTGCCGCTGCGTCGTTAGCCAAGGACTTCTCGTACGTGTCGGAGGACGGTGCTCGCAACTGGCTGTACGCCACCGGCTACGACGTCGGCGAGGTGTGCGAAAAGACGAGGGAGAAGTACGGCCCGGCCTGAGCACCGGTCCGCCGCGGGTCACCGGTAGCTCAGGGCTCGTCAGTCGGACGCCTCAGTCGGGCGCCTCGCGCAGAGGGCGCTCCAATCGCCCCTCTAGGAGCCACGACCAGCGGGCGAGGCTCAGCAAGCCGAGGGCGACGCCGAACCACAGCGTCGCGAAGCGGACCACCAGGGCGGCGGCCGTGGCCGAGGCCGGGTCTAGGCCCAGCATGCGCTGACTCAATGCCACCAGGCCGGCCTCGGTTGCGCCCAGCCCGCCAGGGGTGGCCATTACGGCGCCAAGCACCGTGCTGATGCTGAAGATGAAGATCGACGTCAGCGCGGTCTGGACCCCGTGGGCGAGCGGCGCTGATCCGCCGGCAGTGACGCCGACCAACACGAGGTAGTAAGCCAGCCCCTCGAAAGACCAGCTCACCAGCCCGATCGAGACCGCGATCAGCAGGTTGCGTGGCGCCAGGAGCAGGTAGCTGCTCTCGTAGAAGTCCCGCGCGTGGCTGGCGTAGTCCCGCACCACCTGCACGCGCTCGCCAATCCTGAGCAAGCCTAGCGCCAGGGGGCGTATCCACACTACGGCCACGACGGCGAAAAGCACGGCCAGCGCGACGGCAGCCGCGCGGCGCAGCGCGGGATCGTCGAAAGACAAGAGTCCGATCCCCGCGAGCAGCAGCATCGCCAGACCGTCCGTGAGTCGCTCGGCAAGGACGATCGGCGCGGTGACGGCGATCGGCGTGCCGCTCGCGTTCTTGACCATGTAGCTCTTCAGCAGCTCGCCCGCCTTGCCCGGCGTCATCACCATCGTCATGCCCACGCCGAAGACGCGAGCCGCGTCGGCGGCCGTGATCGGGGAGCCGACGAGACGCAGGTACCAGATCCACTTGATCAGGCGACCCGCGTAGTTCACGAGCGTCAGGCCCAGGATGAGCGGCAGCCAGCGCCACGGGAAGTCGCGCAGGACGGGCCGCAGCGTGCCCACGTCGGCGTAGGCGATTAGCAGGATGTAGATGACCAAGGCGGCAATGAGCGACCACATGAACCGCCGGCGCAGGCCGCGCGCGGCGGACGCCGGCGAAGGCGCGGCACTGGTCTCGGGCGACGGCGCCGCGCTGGCGGCCTCGGGCAAAGCTTCGTTGCGCATTGGGCGCGGATTGTACCCCACGCAGTCGTGATCGCGGACATCGGCCGCGGCTGGTCGGGGCGTTGAGGCGGCGTACGACAATCCTCGTATTGACACAGGGGTGGACGGTTGGGTACGCTGGTGCCGTCTTCGAAGTGACCCACCGCAAGGGGCGGCCGGGCGCGGCGCAGGGCTGACAGAGCAGGAGGGTATGCGGATGGTCTACGGCAGTGAGCTCGGCCACGATGCGGCACACGCTAGTGGCTGTTCTCAGCGGGCCGTGGCGCCTCACGCGTGCGGTGATCGACCCTAGCGGATCACCAGCCGTGGGTGCGCAGGCCGCCCACGGTGTCAATAGGCCCTGGAGCACTGCTCCTCGCCGAACGCCGTGGGCAAGCCCCGCGGCGTTTGCACGTCACCAGGGCAGCCAACTGGCGGGCAGCGAAGTGAGCCGACGGATGAACGGACGAATGTTGGCCACAGCATGAGACCGCGCTCGCGCGGGCAGCGACAAGGAGCAAGAGTTGAACCCGAGTATCAGGGCTTTCACCACCGACGATTACGAAGACGTGCTGGCCGTGAGCAACCGGTCCTACCCCGACTACCCCGACACGGTCGACGAGTGGCGGTACTGGGACGAGCATCGAGCACCGAAGATCAAGTTCCAGCGCTACGTCGCCGAGGTCGACGGGGAGGTGGCGGGCCTAGCGCAGTACAACCAGGCGGAGGGCATGTACCATCCGCGCAAGTTCGGCCTCGACGTGACGGTCGACCCCGACTACCGGCGGCGCGGGATAGGCTCGCGGCTATACGACCACGTGATGGCGGAGCTCGAGCCGCACGATCCGATCACGCTGATGGCTTCGGCGCGCGAAGACTACGTTGACGGCGTGTCGTTCTTGGAGCACCGCGGGTACCACGAGGTAATGCGCAACTGGGAAAACCGGCTCGACCTGACGCAGTTCGACGCCGAGCAGTGGTCGGATCGGGTCGAGAGCGTGCAGGGCGACGGCATCCGGCTGTCGACGATGGCCGAGCTGCAGACGGATCCGGACTGCCTCAGGAAGCTGCACGAGCTCGACGTCACGATCGCGCGAGACGTCCCGGCGCCGGAGCCCCGCACGCCGCTCGACTACGATCTGTGGCGCGAGAAGATCGCGACCAATCCCAACCTGATGCCCGAGCTGTGGTTCGTGGCGCTCGACGGCGACAAGTACGTGGCGATGTCGAACATGTGGGCGTCGCAAGCGAGCAAGGACGAGCTGTACACGGGGCTGACCGGCACGCTGCGCGAGTACCGGCGGCGTGGCATCGCGACCGCGCTGAAGGTCGCGTGCCTGAAGGCAGCGCACGACAAAGGCTATGCGCTGACGAAGACCTGGAACGAGACCGGCAACGAGGGGATGCTCGCCATCAACGAGGCGCTCGGTTTCGTCCGGCAGCCGGCCTGGATCAACTACAGCAACGAGCTCAAGACCGAGTGATCCGGCACGTCGGCTTGGCCGGCGGAGCCCAGCTCCGCCGGCCAGGTCGGCGCGGCCGATCCTGTGCGCGGGGGGATAACCGACCGGCCGAGCGCGGGCCTAGCCTAAGGGACCCAGGCTGCGAACCAGGCCATCTCCGGGAGGTCCCGCCCCAGCGGCCAGCCGGAGCCCGAGCCGTCCAGGCGGTGCACCGTCAGCGCGCGCCGCTCTTGCTGCGCGTCGGACGAATCCTCTCCGATCAAGAGGTACTTGCCCTCCGGGTCGAACGCCAGCGCCCGGATCGGGTCCGCCGCCGAGGCGATCGCGGCGGCACCCGAGCCGAGATCGTCCACCGACACGACGCCAACCGTGCACGGGGCGGCGGCCTCGCCGCTGAAGACTCCTCCGTCGTCGCCGGGAGCCTGCCACGGGCCGCGGCAGCCCCCGGTCGACCACGCCAGGAAGCGTCCGTCCGGCGACCACAGTGGCGCTCCCGCGGCGGAGCCCAGCCGCCCGGGCACGTCGAGCAGCTCACCGGTCGCGAGCGAGAGGATGCGCACGCGGTCGGCGACGACGTCGGCGTCAGGCAGGGCCAGGTGAAGACCGTCCGGCGACCCGGCGAGATCGAACTGCAGAGCGCCGGACGGCACGCGGTCGCGGATCTCGCCCGACTTGGTGTCGATGAGGAGAACCTCCTGCGAGGCGCCTCCGTCGGCGGACGTGAGGGAGGCAGCGACGACGTTCGCGGCGGGCGACCACCCGACCACGTCTAACGCGACTGGGCCCAGCTCGGAGCCGTCGACCGCCCATGCCAGCGACTCGGCTGGCGCGACCGACGATCCAGAGTCGACCGCGTCACCTGCCGGGACGATGTGGACCTCCCAGCGCTCGAACGGCCTAGCCTCGCCCTCGCCGCCGACACGCAAGTGACCCTGCTGCCGACCGTAGGCTATGGCCGTGCCGTCGGGTGACCACGCGAAGCCGGTCAGTCGCGCGACGTCGGTCTCGGTCTCGGCGATGATCTGCGGCTCCGCGCCGGGCTCGAGGCGGCGCGCGACGATGGCCTCGGGCGGCACGGCGTCGTGCTCCACGACACGGTACGCTATCCAGCGGCCGTCCGGCGAAAGCGCGACGTCGCTGACGTTGGTGCGATGGCCGGTCGTCCAGAGCGATTCGGTGTTCCCGGTCGCCAAGTCCATTGCCTTTGCGGCGTTCTCGACCTGGTTGTCGGCGACCTCGAGCCAGACCAGGCGCCCAACGAGGTCGTCCGGCTGCGTCGAGCAACCAGCCAGGACGCCCGCGACGGACAGCACGCACAGCGGAGCGACGGTCAAGAGCTTGCTGTCCAGGCCAATCGATAGCTGCATGGGACCTCCAGCCTTCAGTCCGGGCCGCCATTATACGGCAAGGCGCGACCGCGATCAGGACACGGTCGGTGCCGTCCCGGCGTGACGTCGTCTCGCGATTGGGCTATACCGGGGCCCGGGTGTCCCGGCCCGGCTCATGTGAAGGATGCGTCGCGATGATGGGAAGGCAACGGCCCATGGTCCCAGGGGGAACCGCCAGACGCCGCCGGTCGGGGCTCGGAGCCTGGTCGGCGGCGCCGGTGTCGGCGACGGCACCGGTGACGATGCGAGCGCTCGCCGGGGCAGTGCTTGCCGCCGCCCTGGCCGCGAGCGCGGCGTCGGGTCGGGCGGAGCCCCCGCTGGGCCGCACTCATGGAGTCGATGGCCAGGGTTGGCCCGCCGCCGTGGCGGCTGATGGAACATCTCGGCTGGCCGCGCCGGTGGTGTTCGACGGGGCAATCGCCATCCTGCAGGTGCGGCACGACGGCTCGGCTGCGGTTCTGGTCGTCAGCGACAGCGTGCCGCGGAAGCGCGTCCAGTAAGGCCGTCTGCGCTTCGCCGTGCCGACGCAGGGATCGGCGGTGCTGACCGACCTCGTCCCGGGATCCAGCTATGCCGTGGCGGCGCCGCTCAGCCACGTCGAGCTGGTCTCCGCCAGCAGCGAAGGCGTGGCGGTGGCCAGCTTGCGCGGCACGGGGGACCTGGCATTCGGCAGCTGCCCGCCGGCGCCAGGCGCCGGCGCCGGCTGGCGCTCGCTGTGCGCGGCGGCAGTGCGGCCGTGGAGCGTCCTCCTGCCTCTCGGCTCATCCGGGCGGGGATTCGACACGAACGCGGCCGGGCGTACACTTCGGGCAACCCGGCTTCCGAGAGCTTGTAGCGTGAGCTCCTGACAGGAGGACGGCGGGACCAAGTGGCGCGGATCATCGTGGTGGACGACGAGCATGCCGTGCGCGAGCTGTTCGGATTCTGGCTCGAGGAGGCAGGTCACAACGTGCGCCTGGCGGCGTCCGCCGACGACGCGCGCGAGCTGCTCGAGTCGGCGCCGAGCGACGTCCTGGTCACCGACATCCGCATGGCGCGGACGACCGGCATCGACCTGCTGACCTGGTCGCGGCAGCACGATCCCGACATGCCGGTGGTGCTCGTCACCGGACGTCCCGGTGTCGACACCGCGGTCGACGCCCTCCGCCTCGGCGCCTACGACTACCTCGTGAAGCCCGTGGGCGGGGGCGACCTGACTCGCGTCGTGGGCCGGGCGGCTGCGCACCGGCTTCTGCTGTCCGAGCGGGCGCAGCTGGAAGCGCGGAACAGGCGCTACCAGGCCCTGCTCGAGCAGCGCGTCGCGGAGAGGACGAGAGCGCTCAGCCGACGCAACAGCCAGCTGCTGCTGCTGCAGGACGTGGCCGACAGCATCAGCGCCCTCGACGATATCGACGCGCTGTTCCGGAGGCTGGTCGACAACGTGCACGAGGCGTTCGGCTACTCCGAGGTGAGCGTCTTCGTCGTCGATCGCGACGCCGCAGTTGTGCGTCTGGAGGCTATCGCCGGAGCGCAGCGGGATAGCCCGGCGCTGGGCTACGCGCAGCCGATCGACACCGGGCTCGTTGGCGCCGCGCTGGGCGAGAGGCAACCGGTCGTGGTCAACGACGTGCGCGCCGACCCCCGCTTCCTGCGGTTGGAGGGTCGCGACGTGCTGTCCGAGGCCGTGTTCCCCGTGAGCGCGGACGGCGAGGTGGCCGCGCTGCTCGTGGTCGCAGAAACCAGCGTCGGCGCCCTTGACGACACAGATGTGGTCGTCATGCGCACGCTGTCTGAGCACCTGGGCGTGGCGGTGTCCAACTCGCTGCTCTACGCGCAGCTCCAGGATGCCTTGGAGGCGCGCGACAACATGCTCGCGAACGTCTCGCACGAGCTGCGCTCGCCGCTCTCGGTGATCTCAGCGTGGGCCGAGATGCTGTACGACGAGACTGTCGGCGCGCCGGACGACGATGCGCACCGGGCGGCGGCCAGCATTCTCAGCAGCGCGCAGCACCTGACGCACTTGGTCAATCTGCTGCTCACCAACAGGCAGCTCGAGTCCGAGGAGCTCGCCCTGCGCGCGTTGCAGGTGGGCTCGTGGCTCGAGTCCAGCGTAGGAGCGTGGAAGCCCGTGTTCGATAGGGCCGGGCTCCAGCTGCGACTAGAGGTCGAGCCTGGCGTCGGGCACGTGATGGCCAGCAGCGAGTACCTGCAGCAGGTTCTCAACAACCTGCTCGACAACGTGCGTAAGTTCAGCCCGGAGGGCGCGACCGCCGTCATCTCCGCCTCCCGCGTCGGCGACGAGGTCCATGTGGCGGTCCGGGATGACGGGATCGGCGTGTCCGCCGAGAGACTGCCGCGCCTGTTCGAGCGCTTCTATCAGGTCGACTCGGGCGAGGCCCGGCGCTACGGCGGCATGGGCCTCGGCCTGTCCGTCAGCCACGACATCATCGAGCGCCACGGCGGGCGGATGTGGGCCGAGAGCGGCGGCGAGGGGCGCGGTCTGACGATGACCTTCGCATTGCCGGTGGCAGGGGCGGTGTTTGCCGAGGATGACTCGGATGGAAGTCGGCCTGGCGCCGCAACGCCGCGGGAGCGCGGCTAGGGGTGCGGCGGGAGGGACGGCCATGAACGACGTGAGCGGCACGCCCAACGCTGGCAACTCCCGTGATGCGCCGGGCGCGCCTGACTTCGGCAGCATCGTGGCAGAATTGCCGATCGGCATCGCGCTGGTCGACGGGGATCACCGCGTCACGTACATGAACGACCGCGCGCGCGATCTGCTGCCGTTGGTCGCGGAGGTTGGCGGCGACGGCCTCCTCACCACGATCGGCGGGCTTGCGATTGGAGACATCAGCGACCCTGCGTGCAGGCCCGACTGGTATCAGCTCGCGCTAGGCGATCCTCCGGCACGCGCGTTCGAGGTGGGGTGTCGCAGCTTCGAGCCATCGGCCGCGGGCTGCGTGCTGCTCGTGCGCGAAGTCACGCGGGAGCGCGACGCGCGCGCGCAGCTGCGCCAGCAGGAGCGCCTGGCCGCGCTGGGGCAGCTGGCC
>JBJYWW010000189.1:0-10889 GCA_046259645.1 Anaerolineae bacterium | reverse complement strand
CCGAGCACGAGGAGAATGAGCCGCGCCGAGCTCGACGACGTCGTGGAGCGGGCCCTGAGCAGGGTGCTGTTGTGGGACGCGGTGAAGGACCGGCTCAACCGCCAAGCGACCAGTCTGTCGCTCGAGGAGCAGCAGAAGCTGTGCATCGCCAGGCTGCTTCCGGTCCAGCCAGCGGTCCTCTTGATGGACGAGCCGGCTTCGGCGCTGGACCCCAAGGGAACCGAGGCCGTGGAGGAGCTGATCTGGGAGCTCCGGGGCGATTACACCATTCTCATCGTCACGCATAACATGGCACAGGCTCGGCGAGCGAGCGAGGAGTGCGTGTTTATGTTGCTCGGCCGGGTCATCGAGCACGGCGAGACTGGTGAGATGTTCGTCGCGCCTAAGCAGAAGCAGACGGCTGACTACATCGAGGGGCGGTACGGATGACCGGGGCACCGCACGCAGCCACGGACCTCCAGGCGGGTCGCCGCTCTGGGCGATGGCTCCAGGCGGGCCAACACCGTGGGAGGTGGCGCCGCACTGGCGCGCGCGGGGGCACCATTGGCTAAGATCATCGTCACCGACCCGGAGCACGCCAGCTCGACACCGTTCCTTCGCGGCATCCTGACGCGGTCTCTCGTGAACGCCGGCCTGCCGTTCAACGAGGCCTACGAGATGGCTTCGTCGGTTCGCGAGAGCCTAAGCGACACGGCCGAGATATCAACCGCGGAGCTCCGCGACCTGGTCACCAAGCGGCTCGCCAAGCACGACGACGAGATCGTGGAGCGGTACCTGACCTCCCGCACCGCGCCGGCGACGGTGATGGTCACGGAGCGGGACGAGCCGCCCACGCCATTCTCGCGTGCCCACCTGCGCCGTCACCTGGAGGCGTGCGGCCTGGCGGGCGATGCCGCGGCCGAGGTGACCGGTCGCGTCTTCGAGCACCTGGTGCGCATGGAGTCATCCGAGGTCTCGTCCGACGAGCTCGGCCTGCTGACCTACCGGGACCTCGAGCGGGAGTACGGAGAGGGCATCGCGCGGCGTCACCTCGTGTGGAGCGACTTCGCACGCGGCGACCGCCCGCTGATCCTCATGATTGGCGGCGCGCCCGGGTGCGGCAAGAGCACGATAGCCACCGAGGTCGCGCATCGCCTCGGCATCGTGCGAACGCAGTCGACCGATATGCTGCGCGAGGTCATGCGCATGATGGTCCCCGCCCGCATGACCCCCACCCTGCACACGTCGTCTTTCGCCGCGTGGCAGGCGTTACCGACGCGCCACCGCGACACGGTCACCAAGGACGAGCTCATCGAAGATGGTTACCGGTCGCAGGCGTGGCTCGTGTCGGTGGCGTGCGAGGCGGTGTTGCGCCGCGCGCTCAACGAGCGAGTGTCCCTCATCCTCGAAGGCGTGCACGTGCAGCCGGATCTGGCAGACGCCATCCCAGGGGACTCCGACGCGGTCGTGGTGTCGATAGTGCTGGCGGTGCTCAAGCCGAAGACGTTGCGCAACAGGCTGCGTGGGCGAGGACGTCACGCGACGGCCCGGCGCGCCGAGCGGTATCTGGAGCATTTCGACGAGATCTGGGAGCTGCAATCGCAGCTGCTTTCGGACGCCGACCGGCACGGTGTGCCCATCATCGCCAACAACACGATGGAAGAGGCGGTGCAAACCGTCATCACGCTCATCATCAACGCGCTCGAGCGCGACTTCACCGGCACTCCGGAGTCCGTCTTTGGGGGCGCGACGTCGCAAGAGGCCGAGGATGGCACCGGCGAGACCGGTGGCGACGCGGGCGGCGAGCTCGCCGGCGACGGCGGTGGTGAGCCGGCCGACGACGGCGGTGGGCCGGCCGACGACGGCGGTGGGCCGGCCGACGACGGCGGTGCCGAGTCCGGTCACGAGTCCGACAGTGAGGGCGGTGACGAGGCGTCCGACGAGTAGGGCGAGAGTGACGCGCCCCGTGTTTGCTGCCACGCTCAGAGCGATGCCCCGTAGACTGCAACACGTGCACGGAGTTCGTTCCGCGCGAGCGGCATCGCGCGGGAGTCACTAGGCCGTAAGCCCTACCCGGCGCTGGGCAACCGTGCGCCGCAGGGCCCGCGGCGGGAGGTAGCCGCTAGGCCGTAGCCGCGAGCCGATGCCGGGTCAGCACCGCGTCCACGCGACGACGCGGCCCGCGGGCACCTCGTCCCTCCCGGCCGGTATCCGCGCTAGCGCCGTGCACTCGGCCAGGTTGCTGATCATGTGCGAAGCCTGCCGGGGCAACGCCGTGAGCGCCACCTTGCCGTCGTCGCCGACCGCGGTCTGGCAACGGGCCCAGAGCTCTCGCGACTCGATCGGGGCCACCGGGAACTGCATCACCCCCGCCGCGAACGTGGGCCGTGGGTCGGCCACCCCCTCGAGCAGCTCCAGCACGCGGCGCACGTGAATCGTCAGGCACACGAACACGGCGGCGGGGTTGCCGGGCAGTCCCAGCAGCGGCGTCTTCCCGCGCTTGGCGAACAGCAGCGGCTTGCCGGGGCGCTGGGCCACGCGCCAGAAGATCTCCTCGGCTCCAGCTTGTCTGGCTGCAGCCGGCACGAAGTCGCGATCTCCGACGGACACGCCCCCGGTCACGATGACCAGGTCGGTTTCGTCCAGCGCCGCTTCGAGCGCCCGCGTTGTTGCGCCGAGGTCATCCGGCAGGTGACCGACGGTCACGTCGGTGTAGCCGTTCGCGCTCAGCCACGCAGCCGCCATCGGCGCGTTACCGTCGTAGATCTCGCCCAACTCAAGCTCGCGGCCGGGCGCGACCACCTCGTCACCGGTGGTGAGCACCGCGACCTTCGGCGCCCGGCTCACGACCACGTCCGCGATCCCGGCGACGGCCAGGGCGCCGACGAGCCCCGGCGAGACCCGCACGCCAGCATCGGCGATGGTAGTACCGCGGGCCAGCTCCTCGCCGCACCCCCGCACATACTCGCCCGCCGGAACGGGGCGGCGCACGAGCAGCGTGCTCTCGTCGACCTCGGCGTCCTCCTGCGGGAGCACCGTGTCGGCGCCGGCGGGTACGTGCCCACCCGTGTAGATCCGGACTGCCGTGCCCGGCCGGACGTCAAGCGGGTCAGCGAGCACGCCGGCCGGCACGACTCCGGCTAGGCGCAGCCGCGCCGGCTTGGCGTCGGTTGCGCCGGCGGTGTCGGCCGATCGCAGCGCGTAGCCATCCATGCTGCTCTGTACAAACGGCGGCAGATCGATGCGCGACGCAGCCGGCGCGGCCAGCACTCGTTCGAGCGCGCCGCCGAGCAGTGTGGTCATTGGCGGCAGTGGCACGATCGTCACGGCGTATCGGCGCAGCGCCTCGTCAATCGATGTCATGCCGAGCGCACCGGCAGCTTGAAAGCCGATGCTTCCGTCGCTCATCCCGCGCCCCACCTAAGCGTGCCCGTGGGCATGCGGCTCGCCCCGCAGCACTTGGAAGACATGCAACACAGCCGGGAAGAGCGCCGCGACCGATTCCTGGGCGCCGGCCCTGCTCCCCGGCAACGTCAGCACCAGCGTGGACCCGATCAGGCCCGCGATCCCGCGCGACAGCATGGCGCGCGGCGTGCGGCGCTGGCCGTAGGATCTGGCTGCCTCGGCGATGCCCGGCACGTCGACTTCGATCAGCGGCTGCAGCGCCTCGATGGTCCGATCTCTTACGCCCAAGCCGGTGCCGCCGACTGTGATGACTAGGTCGGTTCCCGCCTCGACCAGCTGAGACACCCGCGCCTTCAGCGGCTCGGCGTCGTCGGCTAGCACCTCGTATACCGCGACGTCCACGCCCCCCACGGCGCGAAGCGCGTCCACGACCGCCCGACCCGCGGTGTCCTCGTGCTTGCCGGCGGCGACGCTGTCCGACAGCACGAGCACCGCCGCCGAGGCAGGGGGATCGAGCACGACGGCGTGGTCGCCCTTGCCGCCGTGCTTGGCAACCAGCCTCACGTCGTGGATGACGATCTGCTCCACGTGCGGCTTCAGCATGTCGTAGAGGTTGAGGGCGGCGATGCCCGCTGCGGTGAGAGCCTCCATCTCGACGCCGGTCGGTGCGATGGCGGTCGCGGTCGCCGTCAGACGAACGCCTCCGTCATCGACGGCGAAGTCGACGTCGACGTGGGTCACCGGGATTGGATGACAGAACGGCAGCAGGTCCGACGTGCGCTTGGCCGCGGCGATCCCGGCCACGCGAGAGACCTCGAGCGGGTCACCCTTGTCGGTCCGTCGCTCGCGCAGCAGCGCGACGCCCGACGGGGGCACGGCGACGTAGGACTCGGCAACGGCGGTGCGCCGCGTGTCGGGCTTGGCGGTGACGTCTCTCATTGGCGTGCTCCATCTGGCGGCGTTCGGTTGGGCAACGGTGGCGGCCGGCGGTCGTCGGCCGGGCCGGAACATCCTGGGCGGACGGTCACGTCGTCGGCCGGAGCGAGCGCACGGCGAAGATAACGAAAGATAACAGAAGCCCCCGCCGATAGGCGAGGGCTTCAAGCGGCTCTCGTCGCGCGCGATGGGCCGGCTGGCGCTACTCCTCGACCTGGCCGGTCTCTATGCGCCTGTTGTAGATGGCCTCGAGATCGTAAAGATCCTGCTGGAGCTCGAAGAAGCCGTGCCAGTGGGCCCAGTCGGGGCCGCCCATCAGTGCGCCCTGACGCGCACGCCGACCCTCGTGGTGCCAGAGGTAGTAGTAGATGCGCTGGAACTCGTCCTGCCACGGATTCTCGAGGAGCAGCCCCGCGTCCTGCAGGTCCTGCCGCCAGCCTTCGGCCACATCGTAGTAGGCCTCGTTGTAGAGCTGCACGGCGCGGTCGCCCTGCTCAAAGAAGGAATCGGTGTGCAGCGCGCCGTGACAGGACGAGCACACCAGCTTCATCTTGGCGCGGCCCTCCTCGCCGTTGCCGAGCAGCGGATCGAGAACGTCCTCCGAGTCGCGCACGCCGGATCGCTTCGCCCACAGGTTCCAGTACAGGCGCTCAGTGATGTTGTGCGTGGTGCTGAGCTCGCCGATGCCGCTCATGTGGCAGGTCGCGCACGTCGGGGCCCGGTAGTCGCCGGGTTCCCAGGTGTCGGGGGCGCTGTCCCAGATCCAGTCCGCGCTGTCGGTCAGGAAGATGTGGCCGTGCTTGCTGTTCTCGTAGATCTCGATGTCGGGATGGTCCGGGCCCAGGTGACACGACGCGCACGCGTTGGGCTTGCGCGCTTCGACGATCGAGAACTTGTGCCGAGTGTGGCACGTAGAGCAGTTGCCGGTGCTCCCGTCGGGGTAGACATTGCCGATGCCCATGTTCGGCCACGTCGAGTCCAGCGGGCGGTTGTCGTCGCCTATGACGATCTCCGTGCCGTGGCATTGCATGCAGCCGGTCTCGTCGGGCGCGTTCCCGAACTCCGGGTGATCCTGCCCCTCGTGCCTGCTCACCAGCGCGTGCAGGTCGTCCTTGGGGATGATCTGCCGGAACGCCCGGAAGTGCCCGCTCGAGTCGAACTGATCGACTTCGGTCGGATGGCAGTTGGCGCACCTGCTCGGCGGGACGAGCACCGAGATGTAGGTGTCGGTCCCGATGAGGTCCTCGTGCTGAGTGGCCGTGGGATCGGTCGCGTCGACCTCGTGGCAGTCGATGCACGAGACGCCAGCGTGGGCGTGGCGGCTGTCCTTCCAGTCGTTCACGATACCGGGCTGCTCGAGCCTGTGGCAGTCAACGCACGCCCGTCCCTCCTCGGTCATGCCGCGGCTCACCTGCAAGCTGAACACCTCGACGCTCATGTCGCCCGGGCTGTTCTGCACGTGAACCACCACGGGCGTCGGAGGCGACTCGACCACCGCCGGCTGCGAGTCGCCGACCGCACCGCCCGTCGACTGCTCGACAGCAACGGACGCGGAGTCCCCCTCGGCGGCGGGCTCCCCCGCGTCTTGGCCCGTCCTGCCGCAGGCACCACCCGCCAGCGCCAGGACCAGGAGCCCGATCACCATGATCGCTGCGTGTCTCGTCATGCGCGCCTCCTCCGTTGCGATCTCGATTGGCACCTCGGTTGCGGCTGGTGTCCCAATGTGCGTCCGGCGCCAGCTTCTCGCAGTCGGAATCGTGATCCGCAACCGGGTGTCGTCATCTGCGCCCGGCTATGTACTCGATCACATCGTCGTGGCCCACGCGCTCGTGGCACGTGGTGCACTGGTCGTCACCGATCCCCAGGAAGTAGTCGCGATGGGCGATGAAAGCCTTGTTGGTCGCCATCGTCGCCTCCTGCAGGTTGGTGTGGCAGGTGAGGCAGCCGGAGTCGTAGGTGTAGTCCTCACGATGCTCCAGCTTGGCGGCCCAATCGATGCTCGCGGGGTCGCCGAAGTTCTCCACGTACATGTCGTGGATGCCGGTGCGCGCCTTCGTCACCAGGTAGTTGTAGGAGCTGTCGTGGGGCAGGTGGCACCGGGCGCAGGTCGCGCGCACGCCGTGGGCGTTCTTGCCGCCATGCAAGTCGGCCTCGTGCGAGCGCTCGAACGGCTGCATGCTGTGGCAGCCGACGCAGAAAGTGGCGTCCGACGTGGCGGTGATGCCCTCGTCGGTGATGATCCAAGAGAGGAACGGCAGCACCACGAACGCGACGAACGCTGCCGCGAGGATCCAAACGACCCTTTTCACAGTGCTTCGGCTTCGGAGCATGCAAGACCCGTTCGGCTTGTGTCTCCGAGCGATGATATCAGTGTTCGCGGGGCACGCAAGGGGGTCATTCGGATGTATGCGTATTCGGACGCGGGCAGGGTTCGCCGGGCTGTTCGGGGCGCGCGGCGGTCTCGCTTCGGGCCTCGACCCGGTCCTGCGCCGGGCCCGGGTGCCGGGCTGTCGGCCGCGTCTGTGGCAGGCCGTGAGGCAATCCGCGAGCACCCCTTGACAGCCCGATCCACGCGAGTAGAATGGACTCACCTGGTTAGAACATCTGTTCTAGCAAGGGATGAACGTGGCCCCATCGAGCAGCGCCGGCGGCATCGACCACAGTGGCGACAGCGCCGGCGGCATCGACCACAGCGAGACTGCGGCAACATCACGCCGTCAGCAGCATCGACGGCATCGACAGCACCTGCCACAGCGGCGACACGACGCCGGATCAACACCATGACGCCAGCCTCCCAGCAGCAGCACCAGCAGCACCAGCAGCACTGGCACTCGAATCACCTCGACCACTCGAGTTGCCTGCCCCCGGTCGTCGGCGGCCTACACAAAGTTGCCGCTGCGTGGACGCGGGGGGTAGCCGAGGCGCCCGAGGTCGGCGCGCCTGTGCAGGCTCACACGTCGACAGCCGAGACGCCGGCGCGTCCGGCCGTCGGGGCGCCCGATGTCGGCGCGCAGCGGGCGGTCGGCGCGCGGACGGAGCACCGGACCCCGGAGGGGATCCACGCGATCGCGGACGCGGTCAACAACCACCTGCAGGCCCACGCCGTGCGCGTGGGACCGAAGCCGACGTCCGGCCCGGAAGTCGTCTCCAGCGGCTTTCCCGCGCTCGACGCGGTCACCCGGCTGGGCGGCTTCCCTCGCGGGAGGATCACCGAGCTGATCGGGCGCGCCACGTCCGGGCGCGAGACAATCGCCGCGCGCACGGTGGCTGCGGACGAGGGGTACGGCGTGTGGATCGACGTGCCCGGGCTCGTCGACGTGAGCTACTTGGCCAGTTGTGGGGTGCGCCTGGACCGCTTGTTCATCCTCCGCCCGCCGCACCCGGAGGATGCGCTGGCCATGGCCGCCCAGGTGCTGTCCAGCGGGCACTTCGGCGTCGTCGTGCTCGACGCTCTGGCCGACCTCACTCCCAGCGGCGACACCGCGCGGGCGGTGGGGCAGCTCATGCGGGTGGTGACACCCAAGCTGGCGCGAACACCGACGGTGGCGTTGATCCTGTCCTCGCCCGACAACCACTACCGGTCCCTGGCCCACGCCGCCGCGGTGCGGATCTCACTGACGAAGACCGGGCTCATACGGCGCGGCGGCGTCCTCCGCGGCTGGCGCACGCGGGCGAGCGTCCTCAAGTCGCCGGGCGCACAGGGCGGTGAAACCGGGATCGAGGTGTGGCTGTGAGCGACCGCGCCTCGGGCAGCCGCTGGGCAGACGGCCGCGATTCGGGCAGCCGCGCCTCGGGCAGCCGCGCCTCGGCGCGCGGCAGCCGGTCGCGCATCGCCTGCGTGAAGCTGCCTCACGTGGCCGTGGCGCTGGAGGAGCGCGACAACGGCGAGCTAGTCGACCGGCCGCTCGTCATCGAGGCCCCGCAGCCGGGCCCTCGCGTCGTGCACGACCTGTCGCGCGCGGCGCACCTGGCGGGAGTCAAGCCCGGCATGACGCTGACCCAAGCACGCAAGGTATGCCCGGAGCTGACGGTGCTGCCCGCTCGCGTCGAGGCCTACCGCGACACGTTCCAGGTGATGCTGGAAGTGCTGAGCGAGTACACGCCGGACATCGAGCCGGCCGACCTCGAGCACAGCTGGATGGTCACCAAGGGCTTGACGTCAAGCATCGTCCTCGAGCGTTCGCTGGCCCAGGAGCTAGCAGGTCGGGTCCGCCGCGAGGTCGGGTTGGCGAGCCGGGTGGGGCTGGCCCACGGCAAGCTGACCAGCAGGATCGTCACGCAGTACGTCGAGCAGCAGGACGCCATGGTGCTGCCGCCGGGCAAGGAGCGCGTCTTCCTGGGCGGGCTGTCAACGCGCTACTTGCCGATGCCGTCCGACACTCTGCGGCTGCTGATCCAGCTCGGGCTGACGAAGATCCACCAGTACGCCACTCTCCCCTCGCGGGGCATCCTCCCCCGCTTCGGGTATGGCGGCCTGCGCGCCTACGAGCTGGCGCACGGGCGCGACGACGCCCGCCTCCAACCGTGGCAGGAGGAGCCACCCATCGAGGCCACGCAGGTCTTCCTCGACCCCATCGAGGACCTGGCCTGCCTCCATCACCACGTGGAAAGCCTCGTGGCTCGTGTGGCCAAGCCGCTCGCGGCGCGGTTCCAGATGGCCGGCGTCCTGACGCTCGCGATCGAGTTCGAGGACGGCGACACCGTCACGAGCCGCCGCACCTTGGTCGAGCCCGTTGTGGCTCCCTCGGTCCTGCTGACCCACGCGACAGCCCTCATGAAGGACATGGAGTGGCGCGCGCCGATCGAGCGCGTCTCGTTAGGCGCGCAGGGCCGGTGCCCCACGATCGGGCGTCAACTGGAGCTCTTCCGCCAGGAGCACGAAGCCAGAGCCGGCGTCGAGCAGACGCTGGAGCGCATCCAGCGCAAGTACGGGCCCGAAGTGATCCAGCAGGGCCATCTGCTCGAGCCGGCGTCGGCTCTGCCCGAGCGCCGGGCCTACATCGCTCAGTGGTAGCCTGGTGATGCGCCAGCACCGCCGCGCCGCACCCGCACACTAGCCATGCGCCAGCACCGTGAGGGCGACCCGATCCGCGTCCGCGCGGACGCCGAGGGCCAGCCGCTCGTCTTCATCTGGCGCGGCCAGACGCATCGCGTCGAGACCATCGAGGACGTGCGAGAGCCCATGCTCGACTGGTGGTCCGCCACCGGCGAGATCCACCGCGTCTACTACCTGGTCACCACCAACCACGGCCTGATCTGCGAGATCTACCGCGACGCGGTCGCCGACGACTGGCGCCTCTCCCGCGCGTTCGACTGAGCGTGGCCCGCGGCCGGCACAGGTACGGCCAGCAGCCGACACAAGCGCGGCCGGTGGCCGGCGCAAGCGCGAAGGCCGCTACGGAAACGTCACCCGGTCATCGAACAAGGCGAACGGCAAGGAGACGACGGCGAGATCACCGACGCCTATGCCGTACTCGGCGCCAAGCTCCTCGACCACGACGATGGCCGTGCTGTCCGCCAGGAACACGTTCGGGTGTTCCTGCAGGTCCACCAACGCGTCCACGCCACCCCGGACGGTGAACTGGACATGGATCACCCCGGAGTAGTCGATGATCTCGCACGCGGTCGGATCTGGCGTCCCAAGCGCGTCCACCGCCACGCCGCACGCGGGATCCACGACTTCGCCGATGGTCGCCGGATCGATCTCACCCATCCCGTCCATTGCCCTGCTGCCATAGCTCGGTGACGCGCCGACGACGCGATACAGCACGTACTCGTCGGCAAAGGCGTCGACGATCTCCAAGGTCTCGGTGTACGACCGCGGGGAGGTGAACGTCACGCGCACAGGACGCCCGTCGACCTCCGGCGCCGATTGTGGCTCCGCCTGCCAGGCGGCAATGCGCGCATCGTTCTCCGCCTTGTAGTCCGAGAAGTCGTTGTCAGGATCGTCCACCTGGACGGTCATCATGTAGGGCTCGTCCGGCGCAGCGCCGTCGGTCTGCTCGACGACGTAGTGATACGACCTACCCTCGCCTCGGACGGTCGCCGGACCTAGCGATCGGCCACCGAGCCTCAACAGGACGACCGCGACCGCGACGATGCAGAGGACACCCACCACATGCCTGAGTCGGATTGACATCTCATCGCTCCTTGAGTCATGTAAGTCGGCGGACGATGCCCGGTGTCGCGCTCGGACCTCAACATCCGTTTGGCGCGGCTAGGCCGGCTGGATCCGAGATCGTGCACCTATACCGGGTCGGACCGAGATAGCACTTCCCCAGGCTCACCTTGCCGAGCCATGTGTTGCCCGACTTCCACTCCAGGTTGCCTTCCGCGACCTCCGGGAACCGACACGCCCCGCCCGGGTCTGGCGCCGGACAGGGCACCGGCTCGTCCGGCACCGTGCCGATCAGGGACCACCACACCCCATCGTTGTTCACTCCGGGGACCGCCTGCGGCAGCGCTGCCTTGTTCACCACCATGAACTCGGCCTGCTCCAGCACGTGCTCGGTTCCGCAGCCGTTCACCACGCCAAGGAAGGCTATGCCGTTGCTGCTGATGTGAACTCG
>JBJYWW010000188.1:0-4598 GCA_046259645.1 Anaerolineae bacterium | reverse complement strand
GATGCGGTCTAACAGCGCCGAGTAGCGGTCGAGCTTGCCGTGTAGGTCCGACACGAAGAAGCAGCGCACGAGCTCTACTCCAAGGGTGATGCCGATGCTAGCAACCGGTCCGGGGGAGGTCAACGCCGCGTCCGCCGAGCGGAGCGCGAGGGCGCACGAGATTCATCGTCGCCTGGCGGTCGTGTACACTGACATCGAGCCGGCCGGCCGTCTGGCGCCCGTCGACGAGCTAGTCTGCACGATTCTCAGCCAGAACACCACCGACGTCGCGCGCGACAGAGCATACGAGGCGCTGCGCGCCGCGTACCCCACGTGGGAGCAGGTGCGCGACGCGCCCGTCGAGGCCGTCGAGGACCGCATCCGCGTCTGCGGGTTGGCGAACCAGAAAGCGCCGCGCATCAAGCGGGCTCTGGAGGCAGTGACGGCGGAGACGGGCGGCGAGCTCTCTCTGGAGTTCCTGCGGGAGATGCCGCGCGACGATGCGCGGGCGTGGCTCACTTCGATCAAGGGCGTCGGGGTCAAGACGGCGTCGATCGTGCTGCTCTTCGCCCTAGATATCCCCGCGCTGCCGGTCGACACGCACGTGCACCGCCTGGCGCGGCGGCTGGGGTTGATTCCCGAGCGGATGACAGCCGAGCGCGCGCATGCCGAGCTGGAGTCGCTCTTGCCCGAGGAGCTGTACCTTCCGTTCCACATGGAGCTCATCAACCACGGCCGGGCGGTGTGCCGGGCGCGGGCGCCTCGGTGCGGCGAGTGCCCGCTGACAGACCTGTGCGAGTACTACGCCGGCTTGTGACGAATGCGGCACGGGCGGCACCGAGCGCCACGCCATGCGGCCCCGCCAGGGCGGGACGGGCGCCCAGCGCGTTGCGCGCCTTGCGCGGCTTGCGCGACCGAGGCAGGCCGACTCCTACCGCAGCAGCATTCCGCTGATCGTCACCACCGACGAGTCGGCGTCGTCGGCCGGGCAGACCTGGTAGTCGACGTCGTCGCCACTTGTCTCGCCCAGTGCCCGCAGCACCAGGTAGAGCGGGCCGCTGCCGCACACGTTGGTGTCGGCTCCGTCGCGGAGAGCCGACACGAAGCCCTCGGTGTCACCGGCGGTCACGCGGTCCAGGAGCGCCCGGTCCGAGGCCAGCAGGCGCTCGCGCCCGACGGCGTCGACCGGCTCTCCGCCGAACGCCGGCCCGACGTGCGACAGGTCGACCGACGCCACCAGCAGGACGCGGCGATCACGCATTACCTCGCGCAGGGCGCCGACGAATCCGTTGGCGCGCTGGGCCGCTGCCGGATCGCCGCCCTGGCGGGCGGAGCTGGGGGCAGCGCCTTCGTGCCGATCGGCATCGGCCACATGCTCCGTCGGGCCGTCAACGAAACCGTCGTATGACCCGACCAGGACCGGCACCGTAGCGACCGGCTCACCGCGCCGGGAGTGGTGCAGCCAGTTGGCGGACAGCTCCACCGAGTGCTCCGTCAGGTGGTGCAGCTCGTCGGCGTAGGCCTCGCCCGAGCCGATGGCCACCGCTAGCTGCTCCACGACGCTCGGTGGCTGTGGCAGCACTCCCCACGGCGTGGCGTACGGCGGGTGCGACAGCGTGATGGACCCACGCCGGCCGAAGTGATCGGTGCCGACGAGCACCACCAGCTCAGCTGCCCGAGCGGCCTCACCGGCCCGCGCCCACACGCGCGCGTATGTGAGACCGCCCCGCACGTAGTCGATGTGCGGGCTGACCACGCCGCGGGCATGGAGGTGCGAACTCGCAGATGGTTCGCTCCCGCGGTCGTCGGGGTCACCGTCGACGGCCGCGAGGAAGCCGTCGAAGAGCGAGCTGAGGGCACGCGGGTCGGCCGGATACGTCTGCCCGGCGTGGAACGGTGCCCGGAAGTCGGACTCACGGTAGCGCAGAGTCGCCGCTTGCGTCGCCTGCGCGGCACGCTCGTTGTCGAGCAGGTACAGCCGGTCGAGGGTGTCGACGATCCGCACGACAGCGTCGCGCCCGATTTCGAGCCCGTAGCGGGCCTCGATGTCGGCGGCCACATCGCCGGCGTCGCGCGAGCCGTCGAGGAGCGCGAGCACGGGGCCAAGCACCTGCGGCACTGCAACTGCCTGCTCGCTGAGCGACAGCGGATCGCGCAGGTAGAACACAGGGCTGCCGTCGCGAAGCGCAACCTGGGCGTCGAGATTCCTCAGCTTCGGGTGGGTCACGATCCACCGCATGAGACAAAACGGCCGACCGCGCCCGCCGTCGGGAGCTCGCACATGGCGGAGGAGTGTAGTTGCGGAGCTGCCGGTTGGCCAAGGTCGGCGTTCGGCCGCGGGCGAGGTCAACGGACTTCGGCGAAGCCGCTGTGCAGCTAATTGCGGCCCAAGGGGGGCAAACACTGAGCGACGCTCCGGCTTGACAGTTGGGCCCCTCGGTGCCATTTCGATTAGGGCAGGCTCGGGTCGGTCCAGTCGTTGCCGTTGTGGCTCGGTGCGCCAGCGGTATCTTCCGAGCGGCCCGACAAGGACGAATCCGGTGGCGTCTCGCCACCAGTGACGCGGCGCCGGTGCCGATGGAGTCGTAGGGACTGGTCCGCAGCACACCGCGAGGAGCAAGAGATGATGGACATGGGGGCGCCGGACTGGATCAAGAGGCGCTACAGCACGGAATACACCGACTACCTCGAGGCGCGGCTGAGCCCGACCACGGCCAGCGCGGCGGACCTGGCCGACGCGCGCGACGCGCTCCACGCGACGGCGATCGCTCATGACGTCCTGGCGATGCAGAGGGACGACGGTGGATGGACGCCCGAGTCGCCCGAGCTGTGGTATCAGGGGCTGCCCAGCATGCTGGGCCTGCTCTTGGACTACGGCTGGACGCCGCTTGACGAGCCGGCGGCGCGTGGCCTGCGCTATCTGCAGTCACTGCAACAGGCCGACGGACGCTTCTTCGAGGACTCGCCCGGCGCGATACCGTACGATGAGGCGTTCAATGCCGGCTGCCTCCGTGTTCTGGCGCAAGCAGGCATGCGCGAGCACCCGGCCACGAGGAAGAGTGCTGAGCGCCTGATGGCCGCTCGCCGGGCCGACGGGGGCTGGAGCACGCTGCCGCCCTGGATGCGGCCGCCGAACCAACCGATGCCCGATCCGGAACCATCATGCCCGATCTGCACGTTCCTCGCCCAGCGCGCGCTGGGCCGGGTGCTCGACCTGCCGCCGGCGACGGTCACCGAGTACTTGGAGACCGGGTTGGCGCTTGCGCCCGGCTTGCCTGAAGACGCTCGGGCCGGACGCCTGCGCGAGCGCTTGGGCTTCATGGCCGACCAGGGCCTGATGGTTGGCGACGCGCGCGTCGACGCAGACTTGGCCGCGCTCGAGGCGTGCCGCGACGCCGACGGGCGGTTCGCCCACGTCGAGTCGCCGGCGTCGTACGCTACGCCGGAACAGGCCGAGATCGAGACCCGGCATCTGCGCTGGCGGCTGGGCGCGGGCTAGCGCCGCCGGCCGATCGCGGGGCTCGCCTTGGCGCGACCATCAGTCGTCGTCGCGCTGCGGCCCACCCGTCGCGCGCCACAGGTTGATCTTTGCTTTTGGGTGCTCGCGCTCGACCGTTCTAAGCACCTGCGCCATCAACGCCCGGCGCGAGCCGGCCGCCTCCACGCACGGCGCCGGAGCCGGCGGGAAGCCGCACTCGCGCGCGAGCCGCACGATCTCCTTCTCGTTGACGTAGGCAAGCGGGCGGATCACCGTCAACCGGCCGTCGAACAGCTCCTGTCGGGCCCGCATCGTCTCGAGGCGCCCGTGGAAGAACAGGTTGAGCAGGGTCGTTTGAGCGATGTCATCGGCGTGATGCCCGAACGCGATCTTGTCGCAGCCGAGCTCGTCGGCGGTCTGGAACAGCGCTCGGCGCCGACGCCATGCGCAATGGAAGCACGGCGAGACCCGCTCGCGTGCCGCCTCCGACTCCGCCGCGGCCATCGGCGCGACGACCAGCGGAACGTCGTGTCGCTCCAGACACACGGACAGGGCCTCGAGGTCGACGTCGGCGGCGCACGGAGCGTCCTCCGCTGGGGTCACGTGCAGTGCCGTCAGGGAGTACTCGTCGGCCACGTCGCGCCGCCGGCGATCCAGCAGGTGGACGAGCGCCAGGCTGTCCTTGCCGCCCGAGACGGCGACCGCCACTGAGTCGCCGGCGGCGATCATCCGATGGTCCCGGATAGCCTTGTTGACGCCCTTGAGCATGAAGAAGCTCAGCCTGTCGCAGGGCGGGCGCCCGCCGGCAGCCATCAGAGCTGATCGCCGGCGAAGCACTTCTCGGCGCTCTCCTGCAGCAGGACCCAGAACGTATAGAGACCGAGAATGGTACCCAGCGGGAACCACATCATATCGAAGAAGCCCACCACCATGGCGAGCGGCCGGGACCACGGCTGCCGGCGCAGCAGCCCGACGCCCGCAATCAGCCCGGGGATCGACAGCAGCCAGATCACGCTGCAAGCGGCCGTGCCGATGAACGGCATGACGGTGGCGGCGTTGGCGTCGCCCGACACCAAGCCGATGCCGCTGTAGAACGTGAAGAAGCAGAGGCCGAGGCCGATGCTGAGCAGCTCCATGGAAA
>JBJYWW010000187.1:0-4155 GCA_046259645.1 Anaerolineae bacterium | reverse complement strand
GATGCGGCGCTGCACCGGCTTGCAGCCGTCGCGCACATCGGGCAGCGCCCGGTCCTCGATCGTCTTGGCGGCGTAGAGGCGGTAGGCGCGATCGAGCTCGGGGGCAAACGCCAGCGTCTGCGTCTCGACCTCCTTCACCTTCTCAGCCATCGATCAGCTCCTCCTCCACCGCGGGCTCGAGCCCGTCCTCGTCGAGATCCAGGCCCACCAGCCCGTCAACGGGCTCGTCTTCGAAGTCGAGATCGTCGGCGCCGTCCGCGGCGTACTCAGCCGAGTCATCCCACACGCGCATCAGGCGCGCCTTGCGCGGCGCCACGCTCGAGCCCATCCACAGCTCGACCGTGCGATTGGCCCGGTGCGCGTCGTCGATGGTCACACGGTACAGGTTGGGGTTCGCGAACGGGTCCGGCTCGCCGTCGACGACCGGCACGTCGAACACGGTTTCCTTCAGCTGCTTCGGCGTCATCTCACCCAAACCCTTGTAGAGCGTGACGTGCACTCCCCGCCTTCCCCACTCCTTGAGGATCTGGTCGCGCTCCCAGTCCGAGTAGGCGTAGCGGTGAACGCGGGACTTGCTGAGCATGTACATGGGCGCACGCGCGATGTATAGCCGCCCCTCGTCGATCATCGGGCGCATGAGGCGCCAGAACATCGTCAGGAGCAGCGTCATGATGTGCAGGCCGTCGACGTCCGCATCGACGAACACCGCCACGCCCCCGTAGCGCATCTCCTCGACCTGGAAGTCTCGGCCCACGCCGGCGCCGATCGCCGAGACCAACGCCTTGATCTCGTTGTTGCCGAGGACCCTGTTCAACCTGGCTCGCTCGGTGTTCAAGATCTTGCCTCGCACCGGCAGGATCGCGTGGTAGCGGCTGTCGCGCGCCTGCTTGCAGCTGCCGCCAGCGGAGTCGCCCTCGACGACGTACAGCACCGTCTTCTCGATGTCGGCGTTCTTGGCCACGTCGGCCAGCTTGCCCGGCAGGCCCGTGTCGACGACGTCGAGAACGCTCTTGCGCATGACGAGCGAGCGCGCCTTGGCCGCCGCCTCGCGCGCCCGCGCCGCCGCCAGGCACCGTTCGACTATCTTGCGGCCCAGCCCCGGGTCCTTGCGCATCTGATCCAGGAAGGCCTCGTAGACCAGCGACATCACCTGGCCGTGCATCTCCCTGTTGCCCAGCTGTGACTTGGTCTGGGACGTGAACTCGGGCTCCGGCATCAAGACGGCCATGACCGCGGTGAGACCGGCGGACGAGTCGCGGCCGGTCACGCCCTCGGCGCCCGTGATCTGCTTCTTCTCCTGGCCGAAGACGTTGATCGCCTTCGTCACGGCCGCGCGGAAGCCTGACACGTGGGTGCCGCCGTCGCCCGTCGGGATCGTGTTGACGAACGACAGGATCTCCTCGTCGTCGTCGCCGTGGTACTGCAGGACGACGTCGACCTTGGCCCCCGACTCGGTGCGCCCGGTGACGCGAATGGGCTTGTCGTGGACCGCCTTGCGCCCGGCGTTCAGATGCCGGATGTACGCCTCGATTCCGCCCATCTGGCTCCACTCGCGCGTCACGGGCTCAACCTGCCGATTGTCGGTGAGGGTCAACGTCAGTCCCGGGATCAAGTACGAGGCAACCTCGAGGCGATGAGCGATCGCCGCGTGGTCGAAGCGGGTGACCTCGAGATACGTGTCGCTGGGCAGGAAGCGGACCGTCGTGCCCGAACGCAGCTTACCGTCGCGGCTGCGCTTGATCGCCGCCGCCGCCCCGCGCTCGCCAACCACCCCGATGACCTCGTCGTCGTGTGGCATGAGTATCTCGACCGGCGTCCGCACGACGCCGTGCTCGTACCGCTGCCGGTACCGCACGCCGTCGCGCTGGACGACCACCTCGAGCCACGCGCTGAGCGCGTTCGTCGCCTTCACGCCCACGCCGTGCAGCCCGCCGCTGGTGCTGTAGCTGTCCTGGTCGAACTTGCCGCCGGTGTGGAGCTTGGTGAATGCCATCTCCAGCGCCGAGTCACCCGATTCCTTGTGGATGTCGACCGGCACGCCGCGCCCGTTGTCGTCGACGCGCGCGCTGCCGTCGTCCTCGAGCACGACGTCGATGCGCGTGCAGTGGCCACCCATCGCCTCGTCAATGGCGTTGTCGATGACCTCGTTTAGCAGGTGCTGGAGGTTGCCGCGGCCGCCGATGTACATGCCTGGACGGCGCTGGATGGCCTCCGGGAAGCCGAGCTCCTTGATCTGCTCGGCGCCGTAGGGCTGCTTGGCCATGGTCTCACCTGTGGGGTTGGTTCGAGATGCGGCCGATTGCGGCTGCGCTGCGCATCGAACGCGCGGGCGTAGCCGGCGGTTCCTCGACCCGGGCCGACCTCCGCAGCGCCGCGCCCGACCTCCGCGCCGGCAGGCGCGGTGAAGGCGCGATCATCCGGGACGGGACCGCCGCGCGTAGTATAGAACACGTGTTTCCGTCGGCGCAACCGGGCGCTTCGCCAACGTGCCGGGCGCGTCGCCTTCGCGCCTGTCGCCGGCGGGCTCGTGCCGGGCACCTCGCCGTCGTGCCTGTCGGCGGCGGCTCCGCGCCGGTCGGCGGCGGGCTCGTGCCGGGCATTTGGCCGTGCCGGTCGGCGGCGGGTTTGCTACAATCACGCCGCCTCCCAGGGGCCGGCTCACGCCGCTCGACGCTCCTGGCCCGATGCCGCGCCGCAAGGCGCTCCGGGTCCTGGTCCCGTCTCCCAGGGGCGCCCCAAAGCCCTCCTCGGCCGACCACGCAACTCGGCCATCCCGTTCAGGAGTAAGTCCCGTGAGCGATCCGTTCAACTCCCGCGCCACGATCGAGACAGCCGCCGGACCGGTCGACATCTACCGCCTCGAGGCACTCGAGACGGCCGGCTACTCCAGCGTCGACCTGTTGCCGTACTCGATCAAGATCCTCCTGGAGTCAGCCTTGCGGCACCTCGACGGCTTCGCGGTCACCGAGGAGCACGTTCGGGCGCTCGCCTCGTGGCTCGACGCGCAGGGCAGCGACAGCGAGATCCCGTTCAAGCCCGCGCGCGTGATCCTCCAGGACTTCACGGGCGTGCCGGCCGTCGTCGACCTCGCCGCCATGCGATCCGCGATGTCGCGGCTGGGCGGCGACCCGACGCGCATCAATCCCCTCGTCCCGGTGGACCTGGTCATCGACCACTCCGTGCAGGTAGATCGATTCGGCTCGCTGGGCGCGCTCTCGTTCAACACGAAGCGCGAGTACGAGCGCAACCGCGAGCGCTACGAGTTCCTGCGCTGGGGACAGGGCGCGTTCGACGGCTTCCGCGTGGTGCCGCCATCGAGCGGGATCGTGCATCAGGTCAACCTGGAGCACCTGGCGAGCGTAGTTATCACCGCTGCCGACGGCGACCGCGTCCTCGCGTTCCCGGACACGCTGGTGGGCACGGACTCGCACACCACGATGATCAACGGCCTGGGAGTACTCGGCTGGGGCGTGGGAGGCATCGAGGCCGAGGCGGTGATGCTGGGCCAGCCGATCTACATGGTGATGCCGTCGGTGGTCGGCCTGCGCCTCACCGGCGCCCTGCCGGACGGCGCCACCGCCACCGACCTCGTCCTGACCGCGACGCAGCTCCTCAGGAAGCACGGCGTGGTCGGCAAGTTCGTCGAGTACTTCGGCGACGGCATCGACACGCTGAGCCTGCCCGACAGGGCGACTCTGGCGAACATGGCGCCCGAGTACGGCGCCACGATGGGCTTCTTCCCGGTGGACGCCGAGACGATCAGCTACCTGCGGAGCACCGGGCGTGGCGCCTCGGCGGACTTGGCCGAGCGCTACTGCAAGACTCAGGGGCTGTTCCGCGAGGCCGGTGCGCCGGACCCGCGGTTCAGCGAGGTCCTCGAGCTGGACATGTCGCGAGTCGTGCCGAGCATTGCCGGTCCGCGGCGGCCGCAGGATCGCGTCGAGCTGGCGGGCGCAAAGCCGGCCTTCTACCAGGCGATGCGCGACACGGCGGGCAGCGCGGCCGATTCGGGACCGCTCGAGCCATCGTACAGCTCGTGGCTGGCCGGCGATGGCCCCGCCCCGACGGACCGCGTCGCCGAGCGCCGCGACCTGTATGCGGCGAACAGCGTGCCGCTCGAGCTCGACGGGCTGTCGGCCCACATCACGGACGGAG